>NZ_LUPI01000069.1:0-31733 GCF_001627265.1 Nocardioides sp. REDSEA-S30_B4
GTTCCTAGACAGCTCCACTCCACACCGGGGAGGCCTTCGTCCATCTACAGATCAGACCGTGTCGTCGCAGGATCTCGACCAACGTGCCTGGGCATCACAGCTAGATGTCGAAGGTGCAGTCGCCGACGGCGGCGGTGACGCAGGTCTGCACCTGCTCGTTGGTCTGGTCGAACTCGTCCCCGTTGCGCAGGTCGCGGACCCGGCCGGAGACGAGGGTGAGCGTGCAGGTGTGGCAGATGCCCATCCGGCAGCCGTAGGGCATCCCCACGCCCGCCTGCTCGCCGGCCTCGAGCACCGTGGTGGCGCCGTCGGCCTCGATCGTCTTGTTGGAGTTGCGGAAGGTGAGGGTGCCGCCCTCCCCGCCCTCGCCCCCGAGCTGGAGGGTGAAGCGCTCGAGGTGCAGGTGCTCCTCGAGGCCCTCCCGCTCGAAGTGCTCGGTGATGGCGTCGAGCATCGGGGCCGGTCCGCAGGCGTAGGTCTCGCGCTCGCGCCAGTCGGGGCAGAAGGCGTCGAGGCCGCGCTCGGCGTGCGCGAGCTCGAGCATGCCCTCGGTGTCGGTGTACAGCCGGTGCAGGTGGAAGGAGTCGTGCCTCTCCTCCAGCGCCAGCAGCTCGTCGCGGAAGATCATCCGGTCCGGCGTGGGACTGGAGTAGTGCATCACCACGTCCGCACTCCCCTGGCCGCTCCCCTGGCTGCTTCCCTGGCCAGTTCCTTGGCCGCCGAGCTGGCCGCGGCGGTCCATGGTCCGCAGCATCGCCATCACCGGCGTGACGCCCGAGCCGCCCACGAGGAAGAGCATCTTGGCCGGCGGCGGGTCGGGCAGCACGAAGTCGCCCTCGGGGGCAGCGAGCCGCACGATCGTCCCGGGCTGCAGGCTCACCAGGTGGCCCGACATCTTGCCCTCGGGCATCGCGCGGATGGTGATGGCGATGTGCCGTCCGGAGCGCTTGGGCGGCGAGGAGATGGAGTAGGAGCGCCACTGGAACGTGCCGTCGACCTGGACGCCGATGCCGACGTACTGGCCCGGACGGTGGTCGAAGCGCCAGCCCCAGCCGGGGCGGATGACCAGCGTGGCGGCGTCCTCGGTCTCCTCGACGACCTTCTCGATGCGTCCGCGCAGCTCGCGCTGGCTCCACAGCGGGTTGATGAGCCGCAGGTAGTCGTCGGGGTGCAGCATGTGACCTCCGTCTCGGATCAGAGCCACAGTGAACAACTGTTCTCTTTACTTCGTCAACGCCCCCGTCCGGGTGAAGCACCCGCCGGCCCGGCGACCACCACCGGACTACCGTGGTGGGCATGGGGTACGACGTGGAGAAGACCGACGAGCAGTGGCGGGCCGAGCTCTCGCCGATGGAGTACGCCGTCCTGCGTGAGGCCGGCACCGAGCGGGCCTTCGTCGGCAAGCTGACCGACACCGAGACCATCGGCGTCTACCGCTGCAAGGCGTGCGACGCGAAACTCTTCGAGTCCGAGACGAAGTTCCACTCCGGCTGCGGCTGGCCGTCGTTCTACCAGGCCGTCCCGGACACGGTGGAGGAGCGCGAGGACACCTCCCACGGCATGCGCCGCGTCGAGGTGCTGTGCAAGAGCTGCGGGTCGCACCTGGGGCACGTCTTCCCCGACGGCTACGGCACGCCCACCGGCGACCGCTACTGCATCAACTCCGTGAGCCTGACCCTCGAGCCGGCCGACGGCTCGGGCCCGGTCGCCGGCTGAGCGCGGGCCGGGGCACCACCGACTTAGTGACCGCGGAGTGCATCGCATGAACCAGGTTCACGCGATGCACTCCGTCGCTGTCGTCAGGAGTCGCGTGGGGTGAGGGCCGGCACCACGACGACGACCCGCTCGCCGTAGGTGGTGTCGGCCCACCCCTGGAGGGTGCCGTCGTCGAAGGGGACGTCGACGTAGACCTGCTGCTCGGTCGGGTAGGCGCCCTGCGCACCCGCGACGCCGGGCAGCTCGGCGGCGACCTCCTCGGCGATGGCCTGCAGCTCGGTCGCGCTCGGTGGGTCGGTGGGGAGCGGGTCCGGCTCCGGCTCCTCGATCATCACGTCGTACAGAGCGGCCGGGATCGCGTCGGCCACGGTCAGCGCGGTGCCGTCCCAGGAGCCGGTGATCGCGAACGAGCCCCAGCGGACCCTGCCCTGCTTCTCGTGGATCTCGTGCTCGGACCAGTCCCAGCCGAGGACCTCGGGGCCACCGCACTGCGGCGGCCAGGACTCCGCGATCGCCCCGAGGCAGACCTCGGGACCGTCCCCGGTGTCCATCACCATCACCAGGCCGCGGGTGCGGACGTCGGCGGGCAGATCGAGCGCCGGCGCACCGGTCGGGGCGTCGGGTGCCGGGTCGCGGGCGAGGTCGTCGCCCCCGCTGCTGCTGCAGGCGGTGGAGGTGAGCAGGACGGCGGCGGCCACCGCGGCGAGGCGCAGGCTGGTCGAGCGGGTCATGCCGCTCCGACGTACGCCGGGGATCGACGGTTCCGCGATCGTGCGGTTCATCGGCCGGCCGACAGACCTTGCCACCGGACGATGGGCCTTCATCGGCCAGCGGAAAGGTTCATCGGCCGGCCGATGAACCTTCGGACCCGCGGGTGCCCTCAGCCTCAGGGAAGCCGGTCGACGAGCTCGGCGACCGGGGTCAGCGCGCCGGTGTAGAAGGGGATCTCCTCGCGCACGTGCCGGCGGGCGGTGGAGCCGCGCAGGTGCCGCATCAGGTCGACGATGCGGTAGAGCTCGTCGGCCTCGAAGGCCAGCAGCCACTCGTAGTCGCCGAGCGCGAAGGAGGCCACGGTGTTGGCGCGGACGTCCTTGTAGTCGCGCGCCATCTTGCCGTGCTCGGCGAGCATCGCGCGGCGCTCCTCGTCCTCGAGGAGGTACCACTCGTAGGAGCGGACGAACGGGTAGACGCACACGTGCTTCTTGGCGTCCTCGTCGGCGAGGAACGCCGGGACGTGGGACTTGTTGAACTCCGCCGGGCGGTGCAGCGCCATCTGCGACCACACCGGGTCGAGGCGGGCGCCGAAGGAGGTGCGGCGGAAGCGGTGGTACGCCGACTGCAGCTCCTCGCTGGTGGCCGCGTGCGTCCACACCATCACGTCGGCGTCGGCGCGCAGGCCGCTGACGTCGTAGACGCCGCGCACGACCGTGTCGGACTCGTCGAGCTCGGCGAAGAGCTTCTCGACCTCGGCGCCCTCGGCGGGCCGGTCGGCGTCGGGGCCGAGCACGTCGCGCAGCCGGAACACCGACCACATGGTGTAGCGGATCGAGTCGTTGATCTCGCGCACGCGGGCGGCGTTGGACATGGTGTCGCTCATGGCACCCATTGTGCCGCGCGCTCCGCGGAGCCGATGACGGCGGGGATACCGACGCCGTCGTACGCCGCCCCGCAGACGGCCAGGCCGGGGACCGCCTCCACGGCGGCCCGGACGCGGGCGACGCGGTCGAGGTGACCGAGGGAGTACTGCGGGAGGCCCCCGCCCCAGCGCTGCACGTGGGTGTCGACCGGGGTGGCCTCGAGGCCGGTGGCGTCGCGCAGGTCGCGCAGCGAGACGGCGACCAGCTCGTCGTCGTTCGCCTGCAGCGCGGCCTCCTCGCCGTGCCGGCCGAGCGAGGTGCGCAGGTGGATCAGCCCGTCGGCGGCGCCGGCCTCGCGGACCCAGCCCCACTTGGAGAAGGAGAAGGTGGCGGCCTTGATCGCCCGCCGCTCCACCGGCGGCACCAGGAAGCCCGAGGCGTCTGTCTCGGCCAGGGCCCCGGTGTCGGCGACGCGCAGGGCGAGCGTCACCACGGCGACCGACGCGGCCTCGACGCCCGCCAGCTCGGTGCTCGCGGCGGGGGCCAGGTCGGCGAGCAGCCGGGAGGCGGCGGCGGCCGGTACGGCCAGCACCACGGCGTCGGCGGTGATCGTGCGCTCGTCGGTCGTGGGGCCGACGGTGAGCGCGAACGGTCCGCTGGTCGTGGTGCGGCGCAGCCCGCGGACCGTGGCCCTGGTGCGGACCTCGAGCCGCTCGGCCAGGGCCAGTGGGAGCCCACCCATGCCGCCGGGGAGACCGGCGAAGACGGGGGCCGAGTAGGTCGCCGGGGCGGTGAGGCCAGGGGCCTGGTCGAGCAGCGAGCCCTGCTCGGCGAGGGCGACCAGCTGCGGGACGGCCGCCCGGGCCGAGATCCGTCGGGCGTGACCGGCGTACACACCGCCGAGGAGGGGCTCGACGAGGCGGTCGGTGACCGCGGGGCCGAGGCGGTCGTCGACGAGGTCGCCGACCGTGACGTCGGCGCCGATGGGGGTGGCGGCGTGGCCGGACTCCTCGCGGACCCGGGCCAGCTCGGCGTCGGTGAGCACGCCGCTGGCCGCGAGGTCGTCGAGGTCCAGCGGCACGCCCATGAGGGAGCGCGGCAGCGGGCGCAGCGCGTCGCGGGTCCAGATCCGGCTCGAGGCGACGGTGGGGTGGCACACCTCGAGGCCGAGGTCCGCGGCCAGCGCGACGCCCTCGGGCCGGCGGTTGAGCATCGCCTCGGCGCCGACGTCGACGGGCACGCCCGCGACGCTGCGGCGGCGCAGCACGCCGCCGACCTGCGGGGAGCCCTCGAGGACGAGGACGTCGCGGCCCTGCTGCTGGAGCCGGTACGCCGCCGACAGGCCGCCGATCCCGGCGCCGACGACCACGACCTCCCGGTGCTCACCCTGCTGGCCCACGTCCCCCAGCGTCCCACGGGGAACCACCACCCCCGACGCCGCGTCCCACCGGCATGAACCGATCCCGCACCCCTGTCGCCGTCGCGCTCGGCATCGTGCTCGCGCTGCTGGCGCTCCTCGTCCTCGCCGGCTGCAGCGCCGGCTCCTCCGACGACGCGATGGGCGGTGAGTCGATGGCCGAGCCGATGGAGGGCGCCGACATGGACGCCCCCGAGGTGTTCGACGAGGCCGGCGCCGGCGCGATGGACTCCACCTCCGCGCTCATGTCCGACGGGGACACGGCCGAGCGGGACATGGCCGCCTCAGACGCCGTCGACGCCGCCTCGGCGGAGGAGGGCGCGCGGCAGGCCTCGATCATCTCCACCGGCACCGTGAGCCTGCGCGCCGACGACGTGGGCGACGCCCGCTTCGAGGTGCAGAAGGTGGTCGACCGGGTCGGCGGCCAGGTCACCGACTCCGAGACCCGCACCGACGACGACGGCGCCGTGCGCACCGCGCGACTGGTGCTGCGGGTGCCGTCCGCGGAGTTCACCGAGACGATGGACGCGCTGGAGAAGGTCGCGGACCTCGAGGCCTCCTCCACGACCTCCGAGGACGTCACGACCCAGGTGGTCGACACGAACGTCCGCATCCGGGTGCAGCGCCAGAGCATCGCGCGCATCGAGCAGCTCCTCGACCGCGCCGGGTCGATCCGCGACATCGTCGCCGTCGAGCGCCAGCTCACCGACCGCGAGGCCCGGCTCAACTCGCTGCTGCGCCAGCAGGCCTACCTGGCCGACCAGACCTCGCTGTCGACCATCACCGTGCACCTGCAGCGCCACCCGGTCGACGAGCCCGAGGAGGAGGACGGCGAGGACGGCTTCCTGGCCGGGCTCTCGGCCGGCTGGGCCGCGCTGGGCACCGTCGCGGTCGGGCTGGCCACCGTCGCCGGCGCCCTGCTGCCCTTCCTCGGCGTCGCCCTGGTGCTCGGGGTCCCCGGGTGGCTGCTGGTCCGCAGGGCGGTCCGCCGTCGGCGTACCGAGGCGCCGGCGGAGCCGGCCGGTCCGGCCGGGCCGTCTGCCGGCGAGCCGGTGCTGGAGGGCTGAGCCGGGATACTCCGCACGATTTCCCACCCTCGGCTCGAGCTGGGGGTGAGAACTCGTGCGGACTATCCCGCGTCGAGCGGGTACTCGTGCACGAAGTCCGTCAGCCGCGCCAGCTGGTCGGGGTCCGTCGACGGCAGGACGCCGTGGCCGAGGTTGAAGACGTGGCCCTTGGCGGCGCGGCCGGCCTCGATGATCTCGGCGGCGCGGGCGGTCATCACCTCGGTGGGGGCGAAGACGAGGGTCGGGTCGAGGTTGCCCTGGACACCGCGGTCGCCGACCATCGGGATCGCGCGCTCCAGCGGGGTGCGCCAGTCGACACCGACGACGTCGGCACCGGCCTCCCCCATCAGGTCGAGCAGGTTGGACGTGCCGACCCCGAAGTGGATGCGCGGGACGCCCAGTGCGCCGGCGCGGGCCAGCACCGAGGTCGACCAGGGCTGGACGTGCGCGGCGTAGTCCTGCGGGGTGAGCGCGCCGGCCCAGGAGTCGAAGAGCTGCACGGCCGAGGCGCCGGCGGCGACCTGGACCTCGAGGTAGGCCGCGGCGATGCCGGCGATCTTCTCCATCAGCGCCGACCACACCTCGGGGGCGCCGAACATCATCGCCTTGGTCTTGGCGTGCTCCTTCGACGGCCCGCCCTCGACGAGGTACGACGCCACCGTGAACGGCGCGCCGGCGAACCCGATCAGCGGGGTGCTGCCCAGCTCGCCCACCAGGCCCTGGACGGCCCGGGTGATGAACGGGACGTGCTCGGGGGTCAGGTCGGGGATCGCGGCGACGTCCTCGAGCGTGCGCACCGGGTGGGCGACGACCGGTCCGACGCCGGGCTTGATGTCGAGGTCGACCCCGACGGCCTTGAGCGGCAGCACGATGTCGGAGAAGAAGATCGCGGCGTCGACGCCGTAGCGGCGCACCGGCTGCATGGTGATCTCGATGGTGAGGTCGGGGTCCATGCAGGACTCCAGCATCCCCACGCCCTCGCGGACCTTGAGGTACTCCGGGAGCGAGCGCCCGGCCTGGCGCATGAACCACACCGGCGTGTACGGCACGGGCTCGCCGCGCAGGGCCTTGAGGAACGCGCTGCCGGACAGGTCGGCCGCAGAGGCCTGGGTGGGGCTCGTCACCGCTCAAGGGTGGCAGGGTCCCGGCGTGTTCGCACATCAGACCGCAGGGGTGCGACCTACTGTGGGGGCATGGTCGTCCGTCAGGAGACGCACCCCGCCGCGGGTGCGCCCGCCGAGCCGCCCGCGTTCCGCGAGGCGGTCGCCGGCCTGCGACGGGCCCGGGTGCGCCCCGAGGTGCTGCTGGAGCCGATGCCGGCGCCCCAGCGGATCGCGCCGTACGCCGCCGCCGTCTCCGCCGACGTCACCGTCGACGACGTGGACGTCGCGACCGGGCGGATCATCCTGCTGCACGACCCGAGCGGCAACGACGCGTGGGAGGGCACCTTCCGGTGCGTGGCCTACGTCCGCGCCGAGATCGAGGTCGACCTGGTCACCGACGCGATGCTGTCGGCCGTCGGCTGGTCCTGGCTGACCGAGGCCCTGGCCGCCCACGGCGCCGAGCACGTCGCCGCGTCGGGCACCGTCACCCGCGTGGCGACCGAGAGCTTCGGCGGGATGAGCGAGGAGCAGGGCACCGCCCAGATCGAGATCCGCGCCTCGTGGACCCCCGTCCACCCCGACGGCGCCGAGCGCACCCCCGACACCACCCCGCACGTCGAGGCGTGGGGCGAGCTGATGTGCACCGCCGCCGGGCTGCCGCCGGTCCCCGACGGGGTCGCGGTGATGCCGAGCCGGCGCGGACAGCGTAGCCGCTGATCAGATGAGCGAGCCGACCGTCCCCCACGACCCCCACGACCCCCAGCAGCCCGAGCAGCCCGAGCAGCCCGAGCAGCCCGAGACCGACGCCCCCGCTCCTGGGACCCCTCCCGAGCAGGAGCCGGAGAAGGCCCCGCTGCTGGCCCTGCGCGAGCCGATGCCGTCGGTCGTGGAGACCCCCGAGGCCCTGGAGGCGGTCTGCGAGGCCGTCGCCGGTGGCACCGGCCCGGTCGCGATCGACGCCGAGCGCGCCTCGGGCTACCGCTACTCCAACCGCGCCTACCTCATCCAGCTGCGCCGCGAGGGCTCCGGCACCCACCTGGTCGACCCCATCGCCTTCGACGGGCTGGCCCCGCTGCAGGAGGCCATCGGCGACGCCGAGTGGATCCTGCACGCCGCCACCCAGGACCTCCCCTGCCTGCGCGACGAGGGGCTCTCCCCCACCGAGCTCTTCGACACCGAGCTCGCCGGCCGCCTGCTGGGCTACCCCCGCGTCGGGCTCGCCACACTGGTGGAGACCCTGCTGGGCCGCCGGATGAAGAAGGAGCACTCGGCCGTCGACTGGTCGACGCGCCCGCTGCCGAAGCCCTGGCTGGAGTACGCCGCCCTCGACGTCGAGGTCCTCGTGGAGCTGCGCGACCTGCTGGCCGCCGAGCTCGAGGAGACCGGCAAGGCCGAGTGGGCCCGCCAGGAGTTCGACGCGCTGCGCGGCTTCGAGCCGACCCCGCGCGTGGACGCCTGGCGCCGCACCTCCGGGCTGCACAAGGTCCGGGGGCGTCGCTCCCTCGGGGCGGTCAAGGCGCTGTGGGAGCTGCGCGACTCCCTCGCCGAGCAGCGCGACGTCACCCCGGGCCGCATCCTCCCCGACTCCGCCATCACCGTCGCCGCCACGCACATGCCCACCGACAAGGGCTCCCTGCTGGGGCTGAAGGGCTTCCACGGCCGCGGCGCCGAGCGCTACTCCTCCCGGTGGGTGGCCACGCTGCGCGAGGTCGCCGAGCTCCCCGAGGACGAGCTGCCCACCCGGGCACCGCGCTCGGACGGTCCCCCCACCCCCCGGGCCTGGGCCGACCGCGATCCCGTGGCAGCGCGCCGCCTGCAGCACGCCCGGGAGGCGATGACGGCCCTGGCCGAGGAGCACTCGATGCCCGCCGAGCAGCTCCTGACGCCCGACTTCATGCGGCGTACCCTCTGGGCGCCGCCGCGCACCCGCGACCCGCAGGCGCTGGCCGCCGCGGTGGCCGAGCAGCTGACCGGGTACGGCGCCCGCCCGTGGCAGGTCGAGCTCACGACCCCGCTGCTCGTCGCGGCGATCCTGCACGGCGACGAGCCGGTCCCGGAGGCACCGCAGTCCGAGCCCGAGGCTCCCCAGCCCGACGCCTGAGCGCCTACTGCGTGTCGCCGGGCTCCCCGGAGTCCTCCTCGCCGGTGTCGAGCACCAGCTCCGGGGCCAGCACCAGCTGGGAGGCGAAGTCGATCGTGGCGCTGGCGCCCTCGAGGTCGAGCACGCCCGGGGCGGTGACCAGCTGGGCCACCTGGTCGTCCACCGCGCGCTGCAGCTCGCCCCAGGTGTCGAGCAGCGGCGGGATCACCATGTCGTCGGCGGAGTCGGTGAAGACCCCCGCCTCGACAGGCTGACGGCCCGGCTGGAGGAAGTCCTCGGACAGGGCGACCTGCTGGTTGGCCGGGACCACGAAGCCGGTGCGCGTCAGCGGCCGCACGACGTCGTCGCTGATCAGGTGCACGAGCAGGTCGGCGGCGCCGGACAGCGACACCGGGCGTCGGGCCAGGCAGAAGCCGGTCAGCTCGCCGGTGGTGGCGGAGGTCTCGATCGTGGGGATCGGCATCACGTCGAAGGACAGCCCCTGGGTCAGGCGCAGCTGGGGCACCCACGAGCGGTCGCCGGTGATCATCCCGAGCCGGCCGCGTCGGAACCACTGCTGAGGGGTCGCCTGGGTCAGCTGCTTGCTCGACAGCGTGAGCGGGCCGTTGCGCAGCAGTCCGAGGGTCGTCTCCAGGGCGTCGCGGGTGGAGCCGTCGGAGAAGGCCAGGGAGGTCGGGGCGTCGTCGTCGTCGAAGAGGTTGCCGCCACCGGAGTAGATGAACGGCGCCAGGCCGGCCAGCGAGGGGTCGACGTAGACGCCCTTGGTGCCCTTGCGGGGCCGCGTCGCGAACTCGGCGGCGGCCTGGAACTCCTCGAAGCTCCAGCGGCTGGCACTGGAGGGCACCTCGAGACCGCGCGCCTCCATCCGCTCGAAGTCGATGAGGTCGGTGTTGTAGAAGACGACCGTCGGGGAGATCTCGAACGGCATGCACTGCAGCCGGCGGTCGGCGGAGAAGGCCAGCAGCGCGTCGCGGGAGTAGACGTCGCCGAACTCCACGAACCGCTCGTCGAGCAGCTCGTCGACCGGGCTGGTGCGGCCCTCGTCGCGCAGCCAGGACAGGTCGCGTCGGGAGGCCATGAACACGTCGGGGTCGACCTCGCCCGCGGCCAGGGCCGCCATCGCCTCCTCGCGGTCGGAGAAGGCGACGACCTCCACGTCGGAGGTCTCGGAGATGACGGAGTACTCCGCCATCAACCGCTCGTAGGTGTCGATCTCGGCGCGGCTCCCCCACACGGCCAAGGTCAGCTGGTCCTCGGGGACGGGCGTGGCGACCGGGTCGGGGTCCAGCGGCGGCCGGCTCGAGGACTGCTCGTCCGAGCACGCGGCCAGCCCCGCGAGCACGACGGTCGACAGCAGCGCCGCCGTCGTACGTCGTGCAGCGGCACGCCCGATGAACCTCACGTCGCCTCCCGATCCCGGGTCACGCGACCCGCGCCGTCACCCTACTCACACCGTGGGGCCGCACCCGCCCGCGACGGCGTGCCGATCGTCACGTCGCCGGCCCTGACAGGCCTGCCGGCTCAGCCGAAGCTGTGGAAGCGACCGGCCGCGGCGATCACCCGCTCGAACGTCGGGCGGTCCAGCGCAGCCCCCTCCCGGCGTACGTCGCCGGGCGCGAGCGTCAGGAGCCGGTCCAGGCGCACCTCGCTGGGTCGCCGCTCGCGGTCCCAGCCGCCGGCGCCGACGTCCATCCAGTAGCGGCCGTGGCGGGCCTCGTCGGCGGCGTCGCGGTCGTGGTCCTGGCTGGTGAGCATCAGGCCGTAGAGCCGGCGCCGGTCACGGCCGATGAGGAGGACCGGGCGGTCCTTGCCCTGGCTGGCGTCCTCCTCGTAGGGCACCCACGCCCACACGACCTCGCCCGGGTCGGGCTTGCCGTCGGTGCGCGGGTTGTAGGCGACGCGCAGCCCGCGCGTGACCCGCAGCCGGGCGCGGTGCAGCGCCGCGCGCATGTCCCGGGGAGAGGCAGCCATGGCCACGACCCTAGTCGCCCCCGGGGATCCCACGGCCCGAGGAGCCAGCCGAACCCGCTGAGCCCGTGATGACGAGTGATGTGCGCCGGACCGGGAGCGCCTCACGGCGCGTGGCCGCTCGTAGCGGCTGATGTTGGGACCCGGGGCTGCCGCGGCCCGGCGCACCCGAGAAGCATAGACGCCATCCCCCGCCCACCCAATGCTTCCGCCCACCCAATGCTTCCGCCGAACCGACGCGAACTTCCGGAAGGACGCGCAGGCTCGGCGTGGAGGGACGGTCGGGGCGGGAGGGGGCAGGAGGGGTACGCCGCGGCGTACCGTGGTCCCGGTGAGCAGACCGCACCACCGCCCGACCCAGAAGAGCGCCGCGTTCTTCGAGGCCGTCGAGGGCGGGACCGACCCGGCGATCGTGACCGAGGCCGCCGAGCGCGCCGCCGCGCTGCTGGTGCGCGGGGCGCGGAAGTCCGAGGACGACGCGGTCGCCGACCGGCTGCTCCACCTGGCCGACACCGAGGGCATCGAGGCGATCGCGGAGGTCTGGTCGGGTGCTCCGGCCGACACCCTGGCCGGCTGCCTGTGGCGGCTCTACCTGCTGCGCCAGTGGGTGCACGCGGACCCGGTGCGCGTCTCACGGGCCTTCGAAGAGGGTCGCGCCCGCGCGCAGGTCGCCCGCGTCGTGGCCGGGGTGGCCGACCCGCCGGGCCCCGACCAGCTGCGCGCCATGGTCGACGAGGTGCTGCGGGGCATCGCGACCGGCGACTTCGCCGACCTGCTCTTCCGTGCCTCTGCCTTCGCGCGCGTCGTGGCGGCCGGTCACGCCACCGGCGAGGCCAGCCACGACGAGGTCAGCCGGATGCTCGCCACCGCCGAGCAGCTCGAGGCCGCCGGTCACCTGGAGCTGGCCGGCCGCCTCGGCTGACCCTCGGCGGTCGAGCAGGCCCGGGCCTCAGCCCAGCACCTTGCGGATCCGTTGGTCGGAGACCGGGTGTGCGGTGCCGAGCTGCTGGGCCCACAGCGAGATGCGGTACTCCTCGAGCATCCAGCGCGCTTGGCGCAGCCGCTCGGGCAGCGGGCGGCCCTCGGGCAGTGCCTCGACCTGGTGCAGCCAGGCGTCCTGGAGGTCGGCGATGCGGTCCATCAGCTGCCGGTCGCGTCCGACCGAGCCGCCGCCCTCGAGCAGCTTCTCGCGCCGCTGCGACAGCGCGGCGAGGTAGACCGGGAACCGGCGCAGCTGCGAGGGGCCGGCCTCCGCGACGAACCCGCGGTCGACGAGCCGTGCCAGCTGCCCACGCATGTCGGTCAGCGCCGGCAGCATCGCCATGTCGGCGCGCCCCGACAGCTCCTTCTCCACGCCGCGCCAGGTCGTCAGCACCCGCACCACGTCGGCCAGCACGCCCCGCACCCGCGCCTCGAGGTCCCCGCGGACCGCCGTCAGGAGAGCGTCGTACGCCGCCTGCGACCGCACCGGGGGCCGGGCGTCGACGGCCTCGGCGACCACGGCCGCACGGCAGTCCTCCAGCAGCTCGGCGACGGTCGGGTAGGGCGAGCCGGCCAGGCCGAGCTTCTGGGCGTTGTCGAGCCCGTCGAGGACCCTCTTCACGGTGTGGTCGCCGCCGGCGTCGAGGCCGAGCAGCACCAGGCGTCGCACGCCGAGCCGGTGTCGGGCGTCGCGCTCCTCGGCTGAGCCGACGACCTCCAGACCGACGCTCGACCCCTCGTCCACGAGCCCGGGGTAGGCCGTGACCTCGTGCCCGGCGCGGGTCTGGGTGATCGAGGCCGGCAGGTCGCCGAAGACCCAGGTGGTCTCGCCGGTCCGCGCGAGCCCGGAGTCGGTCGCGACCTCGTCCATCGCCTGCTGGAACTGCCCACGCAGCGGCTGCTTGAGCGCCTCGAGGTCCTTGCCGCGGGCCTGCTCGCGGCCCTGCTCGTCGACGACGCGGTAGGTCGGGCGCAGGTGCTCGGGCACCTTCGACCAGTCCCACGCCTCGCGCGGCACCACGACGCCGGTCGTCGCCCTGCACCAGCGCTCGAGCGCGTCGAGCAGCGGCTCCTCGCCTGCCGGCACGGTCCGCAGGAACTCCCGCGCCTTGTCGGGCGCGGGGACGAACGAGACGCGCAGGTTCTTCGGCAGCGAGCGGATCAGCGCGGTGACCAGCTCCTCGCGCAGCCCGGGGACGTTCCAGGAGAAGTCGTCGGCCCCGACCCGGTTGAGGGTCGCGACCGGCACCTCGATGGTCAGGCCGTCGTCGTCGGCACCCGGCTCGAAGTGGTAGGCCAGGTTGAAGGTCAGCCCCTCCCCCTGCCACGCCTGGGGGAAGTCTGACTCGGTGACCTCCTCGGCGGTGTCGTGGGTGAGCATCGACAGGTCGAAGTCGAGCAGCCGCGGGTGCTTCTGCCGCTCGCGCTTCCACCACTGCTCGAAGTGCACCCCGGAGACGACCTCGGGCCCGACCCGGGCGTCGTAGAAGTCGAAGAGGATGTCCTCGGAGACCACGATGTCGCGGCGCCGCGAGCGGTGCTCGAGCTCGGCGGCCTCCTCGAGCAGGCGCCGGTTGTGCTCGTAGAACTTCTGGCGCCCCGACTCCAGTGCAGCCCACTCGCCCTGCACCAGCGCGTGCCGGATGAACAGCTCGCGGGCGAGCGCCCGGTCGACCGTGCCGTAGTTGACGAGCCGGTCGGCGACCAGCGGCACGCCATACAGCGTGACCCGCTCGCGCGCCATGACGGCGGCGCGCTTGGTCGACCAGTGCGGCTCGGAGTACTGCCGCTTCACCAGATCGCCGGCCAGCCGCTCGGCCCACTCGGGCTGGATCGCCGCGACCTGGCGGGCCCACAGGCGCGAGGTCTCCACGAGCTCACCGGCCATGACGAACGCCGGCGACCTCCCCTTCAGCCCCGAGCCCGGGAAGATCGCGAACCGCGCGCCGCGGGCGCCGAGGTACTCGCGCGGGCCGGGCCGCTTGCCCTTGCCCCGTGCGCCCGGCGCCGGCTTCTCCTTCTCCTCCAGCACCCCGATGTGGGAGAGCAGGCCCGAGAGCAGCGCCTGGTGGATGCCGTCGGCGTCGTACGCCGCCCCACCGCTGGTCGAGCTCGTCGAGACCTCGATCTTCATCTCCTTGCACACCTGCCGCAGCTGGGACTCGAAGTCCTGCCACTCGCGGATGCGCAGGTAGTTGAGGTGCTCGCGCTTGCACATCCGGCGGAACGCGCTCGAGGACAGCTCGCGCTGCTGCTCGCGGACGTAGCGCCACAGGTTGAGCCAGGTCAGCAGGTCCGACCCCTCGGCCTTGAACCGCGCGTGCAGCTGGTCGGCCTGGGCGCGCTGCTCGGCGGGACGCTCGCGCGGGTCCTGGAGCGACATCGCCGCGACGATGACCAGCACCTCGCGCACGCAGCCGAGCCGGTCGGCCTCGAGGATCATCCGGCCCAGGCGTGGGTCGATCGGCAGCCGCGCCAGGCGACGCCCGGTGTCGGTGAGCGAGTCCTTGCCGTCGCCGCCGGCGCGCAGCGCACCGAGCTCCTCGAGCAGCTGCAGGCCGGAGGAGACGTTGCGCCGGTCCGGCGGCTCGACGAACGGGAACCGGGCGATGTCGCCGAGGCCGAGCGCGCGCATCTGCAGGATGACGCTGGCCAGGTTGGTGCGCAGGATCTCGGGGTCGGTGAACTCCGGTCGACCGAGGAAGTCCTCCTCGGAGTAGAGCCGGATGCAGATGCCCGGCCCCACGCGGCCGCAGCGACCGGCGCGCTGGTTGGCCGAGGCCTGGCTGACGGCCTCGACGGGCAGCCGCTGCACCTTGGTGCGCAGGGAGTAGCGACTGATGCGGGCGACGCCGGTGTCGACGACGTACCGGATGCCGGGCACCGTCAGCGACGTCTCGGCGACGTTGGTGGCCAGCACCACGCGGCGCCCGGTGTGCGGCGCGAAGACGCGGTGCTGCTCGGCGGCCGAGAGCCGGGAGTAGAGCGGCACGACCTCGACGCCCCCGCCCGCGCCCCGCAGGGAGCCCGCCGCGTCCTCGAGCGCGTCGGCGGTGTCTCGGATCTCCCGCTCGCCGGGCAGGAAGACCAGCACGTCACCCGGGCCCTCGGCCGCGAGCTCGCGCACGGCCTCGACGATCGCCTCGGTCTGGTCGCGCTGGACCGGTTCGCCGTCCTCGTCGTCCTCCGGGAGCTCCAACAGCGGGCGGTAGCGGACCTCGACGGGGTAGGTGCGCCCCGACACCTCGATGATCGGCGCAGGGGTGCCGTCACGGTCGGCGAAGTGCTCGGAGAAGCGCTGCACGTCGATGGTCGCGGAGGTGATGACCAGCTTGAGGTCCGGCCGGCGCGGCAGCAGCCGCTTGAGGTAGCCGAGCAGGAAGTCGATGTTGAGGGAGCGCTCGTGGGCCTCGTCGATGATGATGGTGTCGTAGCGCCACAGCATCCGGTCGCGCTGCAGCTCGGCGAGCAGGATGCCGTCGGTCATCAGCTTGACGCGGGTGTCCGCGCTGGTGCGGTCGGTGAAGCGCACCTGGTAGCCCACCACCGACTCCTGCCCCAGCGGCTGCCCGAGCTCGTCGGCGATCCGCTCGGCGACCGAGCGTGCCGCGATCCGACGTGGCTGGGTGTGCCCGATGAGCCCGCCGCGGGGACGCTTCTTGCCGTCACGGGCCTTGCGGTACGTCGTGCGCCCGCGCCCCAGCTCCAGGCAGATCTTCGGCAGCTGGGTCGTCTTGCCCGAGCCGGTCTCACCGGCGACCACCACGACCTGGTGGTCACGGATCGCCTCGGCGATGTCGTCGCGGCGCTGGCTGACCGGGAGGTCGGCGGGATAGGTGATCTCGAGCGGCTCGCGCTCCACCGACGTCCCTGCCTCCATGACCGGCCCATTGTGGCAAGCCCGCCCTCACCCAGACGAACCCATTCGCCCGACCCCGTACGACGCACCGCCCCGAGCCCTTGCCTAGAACACGTTCTACCGATGAGGATCGCGGGCATGATCAACGAGTACGACGTCGTGGTGGTCGGGTCCGGGGGCGGGGCCCTCACCGGGGCGCTGCTGGCCCAGCGGGCGGGGCTGCGCACGGTGGTGCTGGAGAAGACCGACCGGATCGGCGGCACCTCCGCCTACTCCGGTGGCGCCTGCTGGCTGCCCGGCAGCGCCGTCCAGCAGCGCGCCGGCATCGCCGACTCCACCGAGTCCGCCCGCACCTACCTCGGGGCGGTGCTGGCGCCGGTCGACGGCTGGAGCCCGGACCCGATGAAGGTCGAGGCGTTCCTCGCGCAGTCGCCCCGGGTCGTGGCCGCGCTGGAGGAGGCCGGCATCGACTTCGAGTGGCTGCCCTTCCCGGAGTACTACGACGCCCCCGGCCGCTGCCCGATGGGCCGCTCCATCCAGCCGACCAGCATCAAGCGCGACACCCTGCCGACCGAGGTCGCGGCACTGGTCCGGCCGCCGGTCGAGCGGGACCGGGTCGGCGGCGAGGGACGCGGCACCCTCAGCGGCGGGCAGGCGCTCATCGCCCGACTGGCCGCGACCTTCGTCGAGGCCGGCGGCACCATCCGCACCGGCCACTGCGTGCGCGACCTGATGACCCAGACCGACGCGACCGGCGACCACGTCGTCGGGGTGTGGGCGACGACCGAGGAGGGCGCGGTCGAGGTGCGCGCGCGGCGCGGCGTGCTGCTCGGCAGCGGCGGCTTCGAGGGCAGCGAGTCGCGCCGGCACGCCCACGGCACCCCGGGCCGCGCCGCCTGGACGATGGCGCCGCGCGGCACCAACACCGGCGAGCCGATCTCCGCGGCCATCAACGCCGGCGCGGCCGTCGACTGGACCGGTCTCGGGTGGTTCTGCCCCGGCCTCGAGCACCCCGACGGAGCCGGCTCGTTCACGCTCGGGTTCCGCAGCGGCGTCATGGTCGACGCCCACGGACTCCGCTACGCCAACGAGTCGCTGCCCTACGACCGGTTCGGCCGGGAGATGGCGAAGGACCCCGCGCGCGTGCCGTCGTGGTTCGTCTTCGACTCCCGGGAGGGCGGCCGCCTCCCCGGCATCGCGATGCCCGAGGGCGACCCCGCCGACCACCTGGCGGCCGGGACCTGGGTGGAGGCCGAGTCGATCGCGGGGATCGCCGCGGCCATCGGCGTACCGGCGCAGGAGCTGGAGGCGACCGTCGAGCGCTGGAACGGCTTCTGCGCCACCGGCGTCGACGAGGACTTCGGCCGCGGTGCCGACGAGTACGACACCTTCTTCACCTACGGGGAGGGCCCCAACAAGGCCCTCACCCCGATCGACCAGGGCCCGTTCTTCGCGGCGCGCTTCGTGCTGTCGGACCTGGGCACCAAGGGCGGCGTCGTCACCGACGCGCACGGCCGGGCGCTGCGACCCGACGGCTCCGCCGTCCCGGGCCTGTACGCCGTCGGCAACACCGCCGCGCCGATGACCGGCCCCTACTACCCCGGCCCGGGCGCGCCGCTGGGCACGGCGATGGTCTTCGCCAGCCTCGCGGTCGCCGACCTCGTCGGCTGACACGCCTCCGAGTCGAGTCGTGCCCCTGAGCGGGCGCCATACCCGATGGCAGCCCCCTGCGTGTCCTGGTCGTCGACGACGAGGTCAACATCGCCGAGCTGATCACGATGGCGCTGCGCTACGAGGGCTTCGAGGTGCAGGCGGCGCACTCGGGCACCAAGGCGGTCGCGGCCGCCAAGGAGATGGCGCCCGACGCGGTCGTCCTCGACATCATGCTCCCCGACATCGACGGCCTGGAGGTGCTGCGCCGGATGCGGGCGACCGACCCGCACCTGCCGGTCGTCTTCCTCACCGCCCGCGACGCCGTGGAGGACCGGATCGCCGGCCTCACCGCCGGTGGCGACGACTACGTCACCAAGCCCTTCTCGCTCGAGGAGCTCGTCGCCCGGCTGCGCGGCCTACTGCGCCGCGCCGGCGCCCAGGCCGCCGCCGAGTCGACCGTGCTCACCGTCGGGGACCTGACCCTGGACGAGGACAGCCACGAGGTGTACCGCGGCGGCGACGAGATCACGCTGACCGCGACCGAGTTCGAGCTGCTGCGCTTCCTGATGCGCAACCCGCGCCGGGTGCTGTCGAAGGCGCAGATCCTCGACCGGGTCTGGAACTACGACTTCGGCGGCCAGGCCAACGTCGTGGAGCTCTACATCTCCTACCTGCGCAAGAAGGTCGACGCCGGCCGGCAGCCGATGATCCACACGATGCGCGGCGCGGGCTACGTGCTGAAGCCCGTCTCGTGAGGGCCCGGCTCCACCCCCGGGCGCGGAGGGTCGCCGACCGGCTGCGGTCGCTGACCGCCCGGCTGGTGCTCACCGCCGTGGTGCTGGCCCTGGCGGTCTCGGTGCTGCTCGGCACCGCCACCACGCTGGTGATGCGCCACGCCCTCACCGAGCGCCTCGACAACGAGGTGCGCTCCACCCTCAGCAGCGTCCTGGAGACCCCGCCGACCCCGCCGGGCGTGCAGCAGCAGACCCGCGTGGACCTGCGCAACCTCGCCCCGGGCACCCTCATCGCCCTGCTCGAGCCCGGCAGCGACCCCCAGGCGATCGTGGTCGGCGACGGCCGTGGCGAGCGCGACACCCTCGACGACCGGGTCGCGTCGCGGCTCGAGGACGTCGACCCCGACGGCCGGGTCGAGGAGGTCCCGCTCGGCCGGTCGGGCGACTACCTCGTCGCCGCGACGACCGTCGGCGAGAGCACCGTGGTCGTCGGCCTGCCCACCCGGGACGTGGACGACGCGGTGGGCCAGCTGGTCCTGGCCGAGGTGCTGCTCGGACTGCTCGTGACCCTGCTCGCGGCGGCCGCGGCCGGGGTCGTCGTACGCCGACAGCTGCGGCCGCTGACCGAGGTCGCCGCCACCGCGCACCGGGTGGCCGCGCTCCCGCTGGAGTCCGGGGAGATCGAGCTGGCCGAGCGGGTCCCGGAGCGACTGACCGACGAGCGCACGGAGGCCGGTGCCGTGGGGGCGGCCCTCAACACGCTGCTCGCGCACGTGGAGTCCTCGCTGACCGCGCGGCACCGCAGCGAGCAGCAGGTGCGCCAGTTCGTGGCCGACGCCAGCCACGAACTGCGCACGCCGCTGGCCACGATCGCCGGCTACACCGAGCTGGCCCAGCGCCGACCCGACGACACCGGCACCCAGCGCACCGCCCTGACCAAGGTCGCCGAGGAGTCGGTGCGGATGACCGCCCTGGTCGAGGACCTGCTCCTGCTGGCCCGGCTCGACTCCGGGCGGCCACTCGAGCAGCAGCCGGTCGACCTCACCCGCCTGCTGCTGGAGGCGGTCTCCGACGCCCGGGTGCTGGCGCCCTCGCACCACTGGCGGCTCGAGCTGCCCGAGGACGTCGTCGAGGTGGTCGGTGACGACCAGCGACTGCACCAGGTCGTCACCAACCTGCTGACCAACGCCCGCAAGCACACTCCCCAGGGCTCCACGATCACCGTCGCCGCGACCCCGACCGGCTTCACCGTCCACGACGACGGCCCCGGCTTCGACCCCGAGCTCGCCGAGCACGCCTTCGAGCGGTTCGTGCGCGGCGACGTGTCCCGCACCCGCGGCGGAGTCGACCCCGGCGGGGCCGGCCTCGGCCTCTCCCTGGTGGAGGCGATCGTGGCCGCGCACGGCGGCACCGTGTCGTTGACGTCAGCGCCCGGCGACACGACCATCGAGGTACGCCTTCCGGTGGCAGTCGGCTGACACCGGCAACCGTCCGTCGCCGGGATTCGGAGACCGGACGAACTGGTGCCAACCTTGGTTTCCGGGCCCGAGTCTGTTCTGGTGGGGCCCGCACACCCGTACCGAGCCGAGGAGGCGCGCATGACCACCACCGCACGGACCGCGACAGGCACCGCTCCTCGCTCCGCCGAGCTGTTCCAGCGCGCCGAGGCCCGCACGGCACACAACTACAAGCCGCTGCCGGTCGTCGTCGAGCACGCCGAGGGCGCGTGGATGACCGACGTCGACGGCACCCGATACCTCGACCTGCTCGCCGGCTACTCCGCGCTCAACTTCGGTCACGGGCACCCCGGCCTGCTCCGCGTCGCCCACGAGCAGCTCGACAAGCTGACGCTGACCAGCCGCGCCTTCGTCCACGACCGGTTCGCCGACTTCTGCGCCGCGCTCGGCGACCTGTGCGGCAAGGAGCTGGTGCTGCCGATGAACACCGGCGCCGAGGCCGTCGAGACCGCCATCAAGGTCATGCGCAAGTGGGGCTACGAGGTCAAGGGCGTCACCCCCGGCCAGGCCAACATCATCGTGGCCTCCGGCAACTTCCACGGCCGCACCACCACCATCGTCGGCTTCTCCGACGACCCCGACGCCCGCGACGGCTTCGGCCCGTTCGCCCCCGGCTTCACGATGGTCCCCTACGGCGACCTCGCCGCGGTCGAGGCCGCGATCGACGAGAACACCGTCGGCGTGCTGATGGAGCCGATCCAGGGCGAGGGCGGCGTCGTGCTGCCCCCCGACGGCTTCTGGAAGGGCCTGCGCGAGCTCACCGCCCGCGAGAACGTCCTGATGGCCGCCGACGAGATCCAGGCCGGCCTCGGTCGCACCGGCAGGACGTTCGCCAGCGACCACGAGGACGTCGTCCCCGACCTCTACGTCCTCGGCAAGGCGCTCGGCGCCGGCATCGTCCCCGTCTCGGCCGTGGTGGCCGACCGCGACGTGCTGGGCGTGCTGCGCCCGGGCCAGCACGGCTCGACCTTCGGCGGCAACGCGCTGGCCTGCGCGGTGGGCCACGAGGTCGTCACCATGCTCGCCACCGGCGAGTACCAGGCACGGGCCACCGAGCTCGGCGCCCTGCTGCGCGAGCGCCTGGAGGCCCTGGTCGGCCACGGCGTCCACGCCGTCCGCGTCCGCGGCCTGTGGGCCGGCGTCGACATCGACCCCGCCGTCGGCACCGGCCGCGAGGTCTGCGAGGCCCTGATGGCCCGTGGCGTGCTCGCCAAGGACACCCACGGCTCGACGATCCGTCTCGCGCCGCCGCTGGTCATCGACGCCGACGACCTGGCGTGGGGCCTGGACCAGCTCGCCGAGGTCGTCAAGGGCTGAGCCCACCCGCACCCCCCACCCGCACCCAGAGCCGCACAGGGGCGTCGTCCGGTCACCGGACGGCGCCCCTGCGTCGTACGTCGCCAGCGACCGCGGTCGCGGGTCTTGATCGATCACATGGACCGGGCGACACCGTGGGACCTAGTCTCCCCTCTTGGGAGCTGCGGTTCCACCACGGCCGGCGAGCGCCGCCCCCCGGGGTCCTGAGACTCCCCCGGCGGATCGGCGGCGCTCGCCCCCGTCAGCGCGACACGGCTCAGTCAGCGGAGCGCTCGGCCGGCAGCACGGCGACCAGCGCCGGCAGTGACGCCACGAGCATCTCCAGCAGCTGGTCGCGGGTGACGCCCGGCGGGTCGGCCTTCCACCCCAGCACCAGCTCCTCGGCCATCGCGGCCCAGCCGCGCACCAGCAGCCGGGTGTGCGGGGTCTCGGGGATGAGGGTGCCCTGGGCGTCCTCGCGGAAGATCCGGTCGGTCAGCGCGGCCCGCGCCTCGTCGTAGATCTCGCGCAGGGTGTCGTTGGCCCCGGAGGCGGCCTTGACCAGCGATCGGTAGCCCGGCTCGTTGGCGTCGACGTAGTCGACGTAGGCGGTCATCGAGACCAGCAGCCGGTGCAGCGGCTCCCCCTCGACCGGCGGCGCGGTCTGGGCGATGAGGTCGTCGGCGGCCCGGCGGACGACCGCCTCGTGGAAGTCGTGCTTGTTGCCGAAGTAGTGATAGAGCAGCCCGCGCGAGATGCCGGCCTCTTCCGCGAGCAGGTCGATGCTCAGCTCGTCCAGGGAGCGGGTCGAGAGCAGCCGCACGCCGAGGTCGAGCAGCTGGGAGCGGCGCTCCTCCTTGCTCAACCGGGTGCGGGCGGTGGCTGTGCGGGTGGTCACGTCGACCATTCTATTGACACTTTTTCAATAACGCCACTACCGTCCTTCACATGAGCACTCCCCTCCCCGTCGACCACCTGGTCATCGGTTCCGGCTTCGCCGGCCTCGCTGCTGCCATCAAGCTCGACGAGGACGGCGAGCGCGACCTCGTCGTCATCGAGAAGGGCTCCGACGTCGGCGGCACCTGGCGCGACAACACCTACCCCGGCGCCGCCTGCGACGTGCCGAGCCAGCTCTACTCCTTCTCCTTTGCGCCCAACCCCGACTGGTCGATGTCCTTCTCGCCCCAGCCGGAGATCCAGGCCTACCTGCAGCGGGTCGCCCGCGAGGCCGGCGTGCTGGACCGCTTCGTCTTCGACACCCGGGTCGAGACCGCACGCTGGGACGACGAGCAGCAGCGCTGGATGGTCGAGGTGACCGGTCCCGACGGCCCGGCGACGTACGCCGCCCGCACGGTCCTCTCCGGCGCCGGCGGCCTCTCCGAGCCCAAGCTGCCCGAGATCGAGGGCATCGAGACCTTCCAGGGCGACGTCTTCCACTCCGCGCAGTGGGACCACTCCGTCGATCTGACCGGCAAGCGGGTGGCCGTCATCGGCACCGGCGCCAGCGCGATCCAGCTGGTCCCCGAGCTGCAGAGGATCGCCGGCCACGTCGACCTCTACCAGCGCACCGCGCCCTACGTGCTGCCGCGCCACGACCGGCGCTACTCCTCGCTGGAGAAGGCCGCGCTGCGCCACGTCCCCGGGCTGCAGAAGCTCTACCGCACCGCGATCTACTGGGGCCGCGAGACCTACGTGCCGGCCTTCACGTTCCAGCCGAAGATCGCCGCGCCCGCCAAGCGGATGGCGCTGGGCAACCTCAAGAAGCACGTCAAGGACCCGGTGCTGCGCGAGAAGCTCACGCCGACCTTCGAGATCGGCTGCAAGCGCATCCTGATCTCCAACGCCTACTACCCCGCCGTCGCCTCCGACAACGTCGAGCTCGTGACCGACCCGATCGCCAAGATCACCGGCAGCGGCATCGTCACCGCCGATGGCACCGAGCGCGAGATCGACGCGCTGGTCGTGGCCACCGGCTTCCACACCACCGACATCCCGATCGCGCACGCCATCACCGGTCGCACCGGCCGCACGCTGGCCGAGCGGTTCGCCGAGCACGGCATGTCGGCGTACAAGGGCACGACGATCCCGGAGTTCCCCAACCTGTTCATGATGGTCGGCCCCAACACCGGGCTCGGCCACTCCTCGATGGTCTTCATCATCGAGTCCCAGGTCGCCTACATCCGTGACGCGATCCGCCAGATGCGCACCAACCGCCTGGCCACCGTCGAGGTCAAGGAGGCCCCGACGGCCGACTTCAACGCCGGCCTGCAGAAGCGGATGAAGCGCACCGTGTGGACCACCGGCGGCTGCGCGTCGTGGTACCTCGACGACCAGGGCCGCAACACCACCCTGTGGCCGCACGCCACGTTCACCTTCCGGCGGCTGCTGTCGCGCTTCGACCTGTCCGCCTACACCGTCACCGGCGAGACCGCCGCGGACGAGACCACCCCCTCCCGAGAGGCTGCGCACGCATGAAGAACCTGTCCGACAAGGTCGTCGTCATCACCGGGGCCGGCTCCGGCATCGGCCGCGCCCTCGCCCTGAACCTCGCCCGCAAGGGCTCCCTGCTCGCGCTCTCCGACGTCGACGAGGCCGGCCTGGCCGAGACCGTGGACCTCGTGAAGGGTGCCGGCGCCCGGGAGGTCCGCTCGGACCGCCTCGACGTCGCCGACCGCGCGGCCTTCGAGGCCTACGCCGAGGCCGTCGTCGCGCAGTTCGGCCGGGTCAACGTGGTCGTCAACAACGCCGGCGTCGCGCTGGCCGGCGACCTCGTCGACCTCGAGTGGTCCGACATCGAGTGGATCCTCGGCATCAACCTCAACGGGGTCCTCCACGGCACCAAGGCGTTCCTGCCGCACCTCATCGCCTCCGGCGACGGCCACGTCGTCAACCTCTCCTCGCTCTTCGGCCTGGTCTCGATGCCGGGCCAGTCGATCTACAACGCCTCGAAGTACGCCGTCCGCGGCCTGTCCGAGGCGCTGCGCGAGGAGATGCTCATCGCCGGCCACAACGTCGGCGTGACCGTCGTGCACCCCGGCGGCATCAAGACCGCGATCGCCCGCAACTCGCGCGTCTCGGCCAAGGAGGACCAGGCCGCCACCGCCAGGTTCTTCGACGAGAAGCTGGCCAAGATGACCCCGGAGAGGGCCGCCGAGATCATCGTCCGCGGCATCGAGAAGGACCAGGCCCGGGTGCTCGTCGGCATGGACGCCCACGCGCTGCACTGGTTCGCCAAGCTCTCCGGCTCGCGCTACCAGGACGTCGTCGCCAAGGTCTCCAAGAAGGTCATGCCGCCCAAGACCCAGGTCGTCTGACCGGGTCCCGAGGCTCCTCGCAGCCACCGTTCCCCGTGCCGAACCGGCGCGTCCTTCCGGAAGGACGCGCCGGTTCGGCGTTTGCTGGGGGCATGGAGCTCGGGGAGGGCATGGAGGTCGGGGAGCCGCTGCACGTCGCGATGACCAAGTGGGGCGAGCGTCCGCACTGGGAGTACGACGCGGTGTGGCTCGGGACCGACGACCTCGGCCTGTGGGTGGGCACCCCGGCCGGTGTGCGGCACCACCGGCCCGGCCTCGAGTTCGTCTCCGAGGTCGCCACCGTGACGCTGTTCCCCCGCGAGCGCTGGTGGGCGGCGACCTTCCACGCCCCCGGCATCTGGTGCACGGCCTACGTCGACATGGCCACCCCGGCGGTGCTCGACACCGCGACGGACCCGGCGGTGGTGCGCGCGGTGGACCTCGACCTCGACGTCATCCGCCGCGAGAGCGGCGAGTGGTACGTCGACGACGAGGACGAGTTCGAGGAGCACCAGGTGCTCTACGGCTACCCCGCCGACGTGGTCGCGGCGGCGGACGCCGCGCGTCACGAGGTGTGGGCCGAGGCCACGGCCGGTAGCGGCGCGTTCGACGGCCGGTCCCAGGAGTGGCTGGGGCGGCTGGACGCCCTGGGCGACCTGGGCGGCCTAGAAGGCGTCGTCGGTCCGTGAGCCGTCCGGCGCCGTGCGCCGACGCCGCCACCGGTCCCGGCGCAGGGAGTGGTCGACCGGACCGACCAGGCGCGGGCCGGTGAGTCGGGTCTCGAGCCGCTGCGCCTCGCGCTTGAGCGGCTGGGCGACGTACTCACCGAGGATCACGCCGGAGGACAGCGCGATCGCCACCGAGATGGCCGCCGTCATCGCCAGCAGCCCCTCGGGGATCGACGAGCCACCCTCGCCGAGCAGCGTGAGGCCGCGGTAGATCGAGAGGCCCGGCAGCATCGGGACGACGGCGGAGACCACCACGACCAGCGGGGGCACCCGCATCCACCCGGAGACCGAGAAGCTCACCAGACCGACGAAGAGGGCCGCGATCGCCACGCCCCAGGCGCGGCCGATGCCGGCGTTCTGCAGGGTGCCGGAGATCGTGATGGCCACGCCGGCCACCAGCGCGATGGGCAGCAGGATCCGCTTGGGTGCGTAGCAGGAGAAGGCGAAGGCGGCCGCAGCCACCGCGGAGCCGAGCCCGAGCATGCCGATGGTCTGCAGGGAGTACTCCCCCGGCTGCAGCCGCGGGATCTCCAGGCCCAGCACCGAGCCGATCGACAACCCGCCCGAGACGCCGGCGATGATGCCGGCGGTCGCGAGGAACGCCTCGGTCAGCCGGGCCGTGGCCGTGACGTAGAAGCCGGTCAGCGCGTCCTGCAGCGCTCCCATGAAGCCGATGCCCGCCAGCAGCATGATGATGTTGGCGGTGACGACCTGGGAGACGTTGATGCTGATCGGGGTGGCGCTCACGCCGAGGGCGATCAGCGTCGCGACGCCGCCGCCGACCACCTGCTGGTAGAAGCTCGGCATCCGGCGACGTGCCATCCGCAGCTGCAGCCGGTCGATGGTGACGGCGGCGAGGAACGCCAGACCGATCACGGCCCAGTCACCGCCGAGCTGGATGCCGACGCCGGCGCACATCACGCCCCAGCCCAGCGTCACCGCCCAGCGGGCGCGCGGGTGACCGGTGGAGGTGATGCGGCCCAGCTCGGTGCGCGCCCCGCGCAGGTCGAGGTCGCCGCGCAGGACGTCGCGCACGAGGTGGTCGACGCGGGTGAGGTGCTCGTAGTCGATGGCGCGCTGCTTGACCTGCCGGGTGGCGACGATCGGGATGTCGTCGGGGGTGTCCTGGTAGGTCATCGCCAGCGAGGTGAAGGTGATGTCGACCGAGGCCTCGCGCAGGCCGAGGGCGTAGGACAGCGACTGCATCGTCGCAGTCACGTCGGCCGCACCCGCCCCGCTGGAGAGGAGCAGCTCGCCGACGCGCAGGCACAGGTCCAGGCCCAGGTTCACCTCGCGCGCGTCCACCATGACCGGATGGTGACAGGAGCCCCCGCGGGGACCCAAGCCCGTGCCACCGCGTGGACCACGTGAGCCTCGCCACCCCGGGAGGGCCGCGCGATGACCGACGGTGTGGAACGCTGTGCGACGTGCGGATCGACTTCCGTGGCTCCCCCGAGCCCACGCTCGGGGTGGAGTGGGAACTGGCCCTCGTGGACCGGGAGACCCGCGACCTGCGCAACGAGGCCGCCCGGCTCTTCACTGCGGCGCACCCGCGGATGCCGGATCCCTCGCGGCTGCACAAGGAGCTGCTCCGCAACACCGTCGAGGCCGTGAGCGGGGTGTGCCGCACCGTCGAGGAGGCGATGACCGACCTGCGCGGCACGCTCGAGGCGGTGGTCCCCGCCGCGGACGAGCTGGGGCTGGACCTCTACGGCGCCGGCACCCACCCCTTCGCCTCCTGGACCACCCAGGAGCTGACCGAGGGCCACCGGTACGCCGAGCTCATCAATCGCACCCAGTGGTGGGGGCGGCAGATGCTGATCTGGGGCGTCCACGTGCACGTGGGGCTGCCGGAGCGGGCCCGGGTGATGCCGGTGCTCTCCGCGCTGCTGACCTACTTCCCCCACCTGCAGGCGCTCTCGGCGTCCTCGCCCGTCTGGGCCGGGCTCGACACCGGCTACGCCTCCAACCGCGCGCTGATGTTCCAGCAGCTGCCGACCGCGGGGCTGCCGTTCTGCTTCGACACCTGGGCGGAGTACGAGTCGTTCGTGGACGACCAGATGACCACCGGCGTCATCGACGAGCTCGGCGAGATCCGCTGGGACCTGCGTCCCGCCCCGCACCTGGGCACCCTGGAGAACCGCGTCTGCGACGGGGTCTCCAGCCTCCCCGAGCTGGCCGCCCTCACCGCGCTGTGCCACTGCCTGGTCGTCGACCTCGACGAGCGGGTCGCGCGTGGCGAGGCGCTGCCGGTGCTGCCGCCGTGGCACGTGCAGGAGAACAAGTGGCGCGCCGCGCGCTACGGGCTCGACGCCATCGTCATCCTCGACGCCCAGTCCACCGAGCGGCTCGTCACCGACGACCTCGCCGACCTGCTGGTGCGGCTGGAGCCGGTGGCCGAGCGGCTCGGGTGCGCCGCTGAGCTGGACTCGGTGCGCGACATCGTCGAGCGCGGCGCGTCCTACCAGCGCCAGCGGGCGGTCGCGGCCGCCACCGGCGGCGACCTGGTGGCCGTCGTCGACTCGGTCGTCCGCGAGCTGCGCGAGTCCCTCTAGCGCCCGGCTCAGGATCGGCCCGGGATCCGGCCGGGCTCAGCGAGGGGGCGGCGGCAGCGCGTCGGAGGCCTGCATCGCGTCCATGCCGGTGATCATCAGCAGGTCGGCCACGACGGCGCGCAGCAGGCCGAGCACCATGTCGGCGGTCATCTCGTCGGTGCGCACGACCTCTCCGGTGCCCTTGCCGACCCCGAGCAGCGCGGGCCGCGCCGCGACCGGCATCCGCTCCTCGGCCAGCTCGGCCACCATGACGTCGACGGCGAAGGCGAGGTCCTCGGCCAGCGCGGCGTACGCCGGAGGCACCGGCCGTCGCCGGTGGGCGGCGACCGCGGCCTGGCGCACCAGCACCCGGCACGAGCGCATCGACCGGTCCAGCGGCACGACCAGGTCGCTCATCCGCCGCACCGTCGGCCTGTGCCGGATCCGGAACGGCGAGGAGGTCACCACCGCCATGCCCTCCGCCGCGGCGTCCTCGAGCTCGCGGATCAGCGGCTCGGTCGAGCGCGCCTCGGCCAGCAGCTCGGCCCCGAGGTCGGCGTCGCCCTCGCGCAGCACCTCCGCCACGCCCCGCAGCAGCCGCGCCTGCTTGCGCAGCACCACCGAGGCCTGCTCGCGCGGGCGCCGCAGTGCCGCGGCCGGCACGATGGTCGCGGCCACCAGGGCCACGAGCCCGCCGACCAGCGCGTCGGTCCACCGGGTGAAGGCCCCACCGGTGCCCGGCAGCAGCGCCACCACGAAGATCGACTGGATCGCCGCCTGGTTGACCAGCATCGTGCCGCCGTCGAGCAGGATCCCGGCCGTCATCGCCATGGCCACCACCAGCCCGAGCTGCCACGCGCCGGTGCCGAGCAGGGCGACGAGCAGGTCGGCCAGCAGCACGCCGACGGCGACCCCGACGGTGATCTCGGCGACGCGGCGCAGCCGCTGGCCGTAGGAGGTCCCGAGCGCGAGCACCGCCGCGATCGGCGCGAAGACCGGGACCTCGTGGCCCAGCGCGTGCTTGGCCACCAGCCAGGCGACCGCCGCCGCGACCGCGCACTGGGCGACCTGCCACCGCTTGGTGCGGAAGCGGGCCACCCGGGCGCGGTAGGAGCTGCGGCCGATGGTCAGGCCCCGGGACAGTCGCCGGGACCGCAGCCGGTCGAGCGAGGCGAGGTCCACGTGGTGATCCTGCCAGCGGCGTACGTCCGTGCGGGTCGCCCTCCCGGGTCGGGCCCGAGCCGGCCTGGTTCGGCCCGGTTCGGCCCGGTCCCGGCCGGGCGCCGGTCAGGAGCGGTGGGCGTACTTCAGCGCACGCTTGGTGGCGACGAGGTCGCGGTACCAGGTCTTGACCTCGACCCGGCAGCGGATGCGCCCGACCTTGGCGGAGTACTCCTGGCACTCGGCCATCGCCTCGGAGTGGGTCGGCGGGAAGGTCGAGCTGCCGTCGTAGTGCTCGATGCCGAAGCCCTCCGAGGCGTTGCCGGTGACCTTGACGATGGTCTCCGGCGCCGACGAGCAGCCGAGCCAGCGGGCGGTCGAGTGGGCGGTCGAGCGGGCGGGCGGGGGTGGGGACGGTGCGGTGCATGGATGCCTCCCGAGAGGTGGCGCCGGCGGGTCCGGCGCGGACGGGACGAACCTAGGGACGAGGGAGCCGGTCGCGGCTCCCTCGTCGTCGCCCTGGGGAGGACCAGACCAGGGGTCCGACCTGTGGACGATCGGCGGGCCGCGCGTCACCTCCGCGCCGTTGGTCCGTTCTGTCACTGTTGCTTGTGGCGTGCGTCACGCGCACGGCAGGATCGTGGGCCACCCTCACCGGACAGGTTCACGAGAACCCGTTCCACCGAAAGGCTCCTCCGTGGTCTCCGTCATCGATCCTCCCTCCGCTGCGTTCCTCCTCTCGGAGAACCGCTCCATGCCGATGCACGTCGGCGGGCTGCAGCTGTTCGAGAAGCCGGAGGGGGCCGGACCCGACTACATCCGCGAGATGTACGAGTCGATGCGCGACATCGACGAGGTGGCGCCGCTGTTCCTCAAGCACCCGCACCGCTCGGTCAAGACCGGCGCCCAGCTGGTGTGGCGGCCGGACGAGCAGTTCGACATCGAGCACCACGTCCGGCACAGCGCGCTGCCGGCGCCCGGCCGCTACCGCGAGCTCTTCGAGCTGTGCTCGCGCCTGCACTCCACCCGCCTGGCCTGGGAGCGGCCGCTGTGGGAGTCGCACGTCATCGAGGGCCTCGCCGACGGCAAGGTCGCGCTCTACACGAAGATCCATCACGCGCTGGTCGACGGCATCTCCGCGATGCGCCTGATGCAGAGCGTGCTCACCACCGACCCCGATGAGCGCGGCATGCTTGCGCCCTGGGCGCGGCACTCCCGCCCCCACCTGACTTGGCTCACTGGCCACGCCTGATTCGGACCGGATTGCGCTGACCTGCACGAACAGTGACGGCTTAGTGCGTTTTCACGCACTAAGAAGCCTCGGTCTAGGGTCTCCAGGTGGCGTTCATCCGGCGGGTTAGGACCGCGTCGGGCGCCACCGCGGTACAGATCGCCGAGTACGCCGGCGGACGTCAGCAGATCGTGAAGCACCTCGGGTCCGCGCACACCGACGCCGAACTCGGGCTGCTGCTCGAGCAGGCGCGCAGCCTGCTCGCTGACCCTGGCCAAGCGGCCCTCGACCTCGACGTCACCCCGACTCCACGGGTCGCCGGACTGGTCACCGCGCCGGCGGACCAGCCCGCCCTCGACGACATCACCACTCCGGTCGCGGAAGTCCGCGACGAGGCGGGCCGGGTGCTCGGCACCGACTCCCGGCTGCTGCACCAGACTCTGGCTGGCGTGTTCAACAGCCTCGGGTTCGACGTCGTCGACGACCCGGTCTTTCGCGACCTGGTCATCGCCCGGATCGTGGAGCCAACCTCTCTGCTGGACACCGGCCGCGTGCTCACCGACCTCGGTCGGAGGCCTGCGAGCTACGCGACGATGAAACGGACCCTGGCCCGCGCGCACGCCACGACCAAGGAGCACGGCAACTACCGCGACCAGATCGCGACCGCTTGCTTCACCCACGCCGCCAACCACGGCGACATCAGCCTGATCCTCTACGACGTCACCACCCTCTACTTCGAGGCCGAGAAGGAAGACGACCTGCGTAAGGTCGGCTACTCCAAGGAACGCCGCGTCGACCCCCAGATCGTGGTCGGGCTGCTGGTCGACCGGCGCGGGTTTCCGCTCGAGATCGGCTGTTTCGAGGGCAACAAGGCCGAGACCCTCACCTTGATCCCGATCGTGAAGCAGTTCCAGGCTCGACACGGGCTGGCCGACATCGTGATCGTCGCCGACGCCGGGATGCTGTCCGCGACGAACCTGCGCGAACTCGACGACGCCGACCTGCGGTTCATCGTGGGGTCCCGCGTCAGCAAGGCGCCCATCGACTTGGAGTCCCACTTCCGCTGGCATGGCGACGCGTTCACCGACGCCCAGGTCATCGACACCATCACCCCCAAGACCCAACGCGGCACCAGCAAGGGCGCGACCGAGACGGTCAGCGACCCCCACCGCAAGGCCGAGCCGATCTGGGAGCCCGACCTGCATCCAGGGTCGTGGCGCGCGATCTGGGCGTACTCGACCAAGCGAGCAGTGCGAGACAACAAGACCCTCACCCTGCAGGAGAACCGCGCGACCGCCGTGGTCGCCGGGGAGAAGACCGCACGCGCGCCCAGGTTTGTGAAGACCACCAACGGCGCGCGGACGCTCGATGAGAAGGCCCTGGCCAGGGCCCGTCGTCTGGTCGGTCTGAAGGGCTACGTCACCAACATCCCCGCTGCCCTGATGCCGGCCGGTGAGGTGATCGGCAGCTACCACGCGTTGTGGCAGGTCGAGCAGTCCTTCCGGATGTCCAAGACCGATCTACGCGCCCGGCCGATGTTCCACCGCACCCGCGACGCGATCGAGGCCCACCTAACCATCGTGTTCACCGCGCTCGCAGTCAGCCGCGAGGTCCAGGCACGGACCGGTGTCGCGATCCGCAACGTCGTCCGGCAACTACGGCCACTGCGGTCCGCGACCATCGCGATCAACGGCACCCAGCAGACCTTCGCGCCCGTCGTACCCGACCAGCAGCAGACCATCCTCGACGCGCTCGACCATGGCGAGGTCACGCACTAACCAGTTGAGCCAAGTCAGG
>NZ_LUPI01000007.1:0-45291 GCF_001627265.1 Nocardioides sp. REDSEA-S30_B4
CCCCGCACAGGGTCACCGAGGTCACCCGTGACGGCCTGACCCTTGACCTGATCGACGAAGGGCCGCTCGACGGCGAGCCCGTCGTGCTGCTGCACGGCTTCCCCGAGCGCGCCACGTCCTGGCGCCTGGTCGCCCCGCTGCTGCACGCCCAGGGCCTGCGCACCCTCGCCGTGGACCAGCGCGGCCACGCGCCCCGGGCCCGGCCGAGGGGTCGGCGTGCATACGCGGTGCAGGAGTTCGCCCGCGACGCCCTCGCGGTCGTCGACGCCGCCGGTGGGCGCGCCCACCTGGTCGGCCACGACTGGGGCGCCGCCACCGCGTGGGTCGCCGCGATGCTCGAGCCGAGCAGGGTGGCGAGCCTGACCGCGCTGTCGGTGCCGCAGCCCGAGGCGTTCATGCGCTCGTGGTTCACCTCCCGGCAGGGCCTGAAGTCCTGGTACATGGCCGCCTTCAACGTCCCGCGCCTCCCCGAGCGGCTGGCCCGTGACGAGGGCGGCTTCATGGAGCGGCTGCTCGGCGGCGGCTTCGGGATGACCCCCGACGAGGTCGCCCGCTTCCGTCGGGAGATCGTCGAGGACGGCGCGCTGCCCGGCGGGCTCGGGTGGTACCGCGGCATCCCGTTCATGGACCGCAGCCTGCTCGGCCGCCGCGTCACCGTCCCCACCACGCTGGTGTGGAGCGACGGCGACGCCGCCATCTGCCGCGCGCCCGTCGACGCCACGCCGCGCTACGTCGACGCGCCCTACGAGCTCGTCGTGCTGCAGGGCGTCACCCACTGGATCCCCACGCAGGCCCCCGAGGCCGCGGCCGAGGCGATCCTCGAGCGGGTGCTCGGCTCGTGAGCGGCACGAATGCTGCCGGCCAGGACCCGACGCAGGGCCCCACCCGCAGCCGCGCGGCGACCGAGGAGAGGTCGGGGGCGCGGCGCGACCGCGAGCGACCGCCGGCGCCCGACCCGTTGCCGCACCCCGTCGTCGACAACCACTGCCACCTCGACATCGCCGACTCCGAGGGGGAGTGGTTCAGCACCGAGCAGGCGCTGGCCGCGTCCGCCGCCGTCGGGGTGCCGCGGATCGTGCAGATCGGCTGCGACCTGCCCGGCGCCCGGTGGGCCGTCGAGGCGGCGGCCACCTACGACGCCCTCGTCGCCGGGGTCGCGCTGCACCCCAACGAGGCGCCGCGGCTGGCGGCGTCGGGGGACCTCGAGGCGGCGTACGCCGAGATCGAGGCCCTCGCGCAGGCGCACGACAAGATCCGCGCCGTCGGCGAGACCGGCCTCGACCACTTCCGCACCGGCGACGAGGGCCGCGCCGCGCAGGAGGAGTCCTTCCGCTGGCACGTCGACCTCGCCAAGCGGCTCGACAAGACGCTGGTCATCCACGACCGCGACGCCCACGAGGACGTGCTGCGGGTGCTCGACTCCGAGGGGACGCCCGAGCGGTGGGTGATGCACTGCTTCTCCGGCGACGCGCTCTTCGCCCGGGCCTGCCTGGACCGAGGCGCGCACCTGTCCTTCGCGGGGACGGTGACCTTCAAGAACGCCGACCCGCTGCGCGAGGCGCTGGCCATGGCGCCGCAGGACCGGATCCTGGTCGAGACCGACGCGCCGTACCTCACGCCGACGCCCTACCGGGGTCGCCCGAACGCCTCCTACCTCGTGCCGCTCACCGTCCGGACGATGGCGCAGGTGCGCGGGGAGGACCTCGGCGAGCTGTGCGTCGCCATCGACGCCACCACCGACCGGGCCTTCGGAGGGCACTGGTGACCGGCTGACCGCCTGACGGGAGGGTCCGAGTCGCCACACCCGTCACAAACCGCAGGTCAGCGGCGTGAGAGGCCTCCTGAGGAACCGTCCCGAGGTGGTCTGGAACCCGGGGAGAGCCTCGACACGTTTGTGCTCGTTGACTTGGCGCGGCGTCCGGATCCTTGTTTTCCTGGGTACTCGACAGCCGGGATCGAGAGGTTCCGTCGGCGCTCCCAGCCGGTCCACCAGGCCGGCTGACATCCCCCGCGCCCGCCGTCCGGTGGCCACCGCCCCCGGTCTGCGACGCGGGTGCGCGCAGACGCTCGAGGCTCGGACAGCACGACGTTCGGAGAAGTGTGCGCAGCACCATCACCACCCTCGCCCGCAGCCGCGCGGTCATGGTCGGACTCATCGCCACGGTGGTCCTGGCCGTCGCCGGCACCACCCTGGGCTACTCCGCCCTGGCCAGCACCGTGACGCTCACGGTCGACGGCGAGACCCGCGAGGTCTCCGCCGCCGGTGAGACCGTCGCCGACGTGCTCGCGGCCGAGGGCGTCGAGCTGGGCGAGCGCGACCTGGTGGCGCCCCAGCGCGACGAGGCGGTCGAGGACGGCAGCGCGATCACCGTGCAGTACGCCAAGCCGCTGACCCTCGAGGTCGACGGCGAGGAGCAGACCCACTGGGTCTACGCCACCGACATCGACTCCGCCCTCTCCGAGATCGGCCGCGGCTTCCGCGACGCCGACCTCTCGCTCTCCCGCGGTGGCGACCTGGACCGCTCCGGCGCGACCCTGGAGGTCACCACGCCGAAGAAGGTGACCCTGGTCATCGCCGGCGGCAAGGCCAAGAAGCGCACGCTCACCGTCGCCACCGTCGCCGACGCCCTCGAGGCCGTCGGGGTGAAGATCCACGAGCGCGACGAGATCAACCTCCGCGCGGGCAAGCGTCTCAAGGGCGGCGAGAAGATCGTCTTCACCGACGTCCAGGTCGAGAAGAAGAAGGTCGACGGCGAGTCGATCGCCTTCGACACGATCGAGCGCAAGGACTCCTCCATGCCCGCCGGCCAGAGCGAGGTCGTCCAGGAGGGCCGCGCCGGTCTGCGCGACGTCGTCTACAAGGTCTTCCTCCGCAACGGCGAGGTCTCGGTCCGCAAGGTCCACAAGGCGACCGTGCTCCGCGAGCCGGTCGACCGCATCGTGAAGGTCGGCACCCAGGTCGCGGCCCCCAACTTCGCCGGCGGCAGCACCGTGTGGGACCGCCTCGCCCAGTGCGAGTCCGGCGGCAACTGGGCCATCAACACCGGCAACGGCTACTACGGCGGCCTGCAGTTCAACCTGCAGACCTGGCGCGCCTACGGCGGCCCGGGCTACCCGCACACCGCCTCGCGGGCCACCCAGATCGCGATCGCGACCAAGCTGCGCAACGCCCGCGGCGGGTACGGCGCGTGGCCGGGCTGCGCCGCGAAGCTGGGCCTGCCGCGCTGAGGGACCGTCACGATGACGGGACGCTGAGCGCTGCCCACTAGCCTGGCACCCATGTCAGACACCTCCGCCGGTCCGAGGCTGCTCGGGCCGGCGGAGGTGCGTCAGCTCGCAGCCGAGCTCGACCTGCGCCCCACCAAGCAGCGCGGGCAGAACTTCGTCATCGACCCCAACACCGTGCGCCGCATCGTGCGCGAGTCCGGCGTCGGGTCGCAGGACGTCGTGGTCGAGGTCGGCCCCGGCCTGGGGTCGCTGACCCTGGCCCTGCTCGAGGTCGTCGACCGGGTCGTGGCCGTCGAGCTCGACGAGCTGCTGGCCTCGCGCCTGCCGCGGACCCTCGCCGAGCACGCGCCCGCCGTCGCCGAGCGCTGCGAGGTCGTGCTCAGCGACGCCCTCAAGGTCACCGACCTCCCCGGTCCGCCGCCGACCGCCCTGGTCGCCAACCTGCCCTACAACGTCTCCGTCCCGGTCCTCCTGCACCTGCTGGCCCTGCTGCCCTCGCTGGAGCGCGGTCTGGTGATGGTGCAGGCCGAGGTCGCCGACCGGCTCGCGGCGAAGCCCGGCTCCAAGGTCTACGGCGTCCCGTCGGTCAAGGCCGCGTGGTACGCCGACGTCCGCCGTGCCGGGGCCATCGGCCGCAACGTGTTCTGGCCGGCGCCCAACGTCGACTCGGGCCTGGTGGCGTGGACGCGCCGCGAGCCGCCCAGCACGACCGTGCCCCGCGAGCGCGTCTTCGCGATCGTCGACGCGGCCTTCGCCCAGCGGCGCAAGGCGCTGCGCGGGGTGCTGCGCGCGGTGGCGCCCGCCGCCGACGTCGACGCCGCCCTGGCCGCGGCCGGCGTGGACCCGCTGGCGCGCGGGGAGTCCCTGACCGTCGAGGACTTCGTGCGCATCGCCGAGGCGCTGCCCCAGTCGTCTGAGCAGCAGCCGGACCAGCCGGACCAGCAGCCGGACCAGCAGCGGGAGGAGCGCGCGTGAGCGAGGCGATGATCCACGACCCGCGCCGGGTGACGGTGCGGGCGCCGGCGAAGATCAACCTGCACCTGGGGGTCGGGGCGCCGCGCGAGGACGGGTTCCACCCGCTGGCGACCGTCTACCAGGCCGTCGGGCTCTACGACGACGTCACCGTCTCGACGTGGCACGAGTGGGACGTCCAGGTGCGTTTCGAGGGCCTGCTGGCCGACCCCGACGCCTCCGACGCGGTGCCCGACGCCGGTCGGGTCGTGCCGCTGGACACCGACAACATCGCGATCCGTGCCGGTCGCGCCCTGGTCGAGCACCACGGGCTCGACCTCGCGGCCGCGATCACGATCCACAAGTCGATCCCCGTCGCCGGGGGCATGGCCGGAGGGTCGGCCGACGCGGCAGCCACCCTCGTGGCGCTCGACCGGCTGTGGGAGCTCGAGACCAGCGACGAGGACCTGCTGGCGATCGCGGCGACGCTCGGCTCCGACGTACCCTTCGCGCTGCTCGGTGGCACCGCGGGTGGCACCGGCCGCGGCGAGGTCGTCGAGCCGCTGCCCGACACCGGCTCGTGGTGGTGGGTGGTCGTGGGGAGCGACGTCGGGTTGTCGACGCCGGAGGTCTACCGCGCCTTCGACGAGCTGAGCGACCTCACCGTCCTCGACGAGCCGTTCCTGCCACCGGACCTGCTGATGAGCCTGGCCGAGGGGAGCCTGATCGCCCTGCCGGGGCAGCTTCAGAACGACCTGCAGGAGGCGGCGCTGTCGCTGCGCCCGGACCTCGTGCGCACCTTCGACGACGGCTACGAGGCCGGCGCGATGGAGTGCCTGCTGTCGGGGTCCGGCCCGACGGTGCTGCTGCTGTGCAGCGACGCCGACCACGCCCGGGAGGTGACCGCCGCGATGCACGCCGCCGGGCACCCGCGCACGGTCGCCGTGCCCGCGCCCGTCTCCGGCGTGCACGTGGTCTCCTACGACGGCGGGCCGGTGGGCTGAGCCCGTGTCGAACCTGCTGAACCTCGAGCTCGTCTCGAAGTCCTACGGCGTGCGCCCGCTGCTCTCCGAGGTCTCCCTCGGCGTGGGGGAGGGCGATCGCATCGGCATCGTCGGCCGCAACGGCGACGGCAAGACCACGCTGCTGGAGGTGATGACCGGCCTCGAGGAGCCCGACTCCGGCCGCGTCTCCCGCCGCCGCGGCCTGCTGGTCGGCTACCTCCACCAGGGCGACGAGCTCGTCGACTCCCACAGCGTGCGCGAGGCGGTCCTCGGCGGCATGGCCGACCACGAGTGGGCCGCCGCGACCCGCACCCGCGAGGTGGTGGAGGAGCTGCTGGCCGGCATTCCGCTCGACCGCGCCGTGGCCGGGCTCTCCGGCGGCGAGCGGCGGCGCTGCTCCCTGGCCGCGCTGCTGCTCGGCGACCACGACCTGATGGTGCTCGACGAGCCGACGAACCACCTCGACGTCGAGGCGGTCGCCTGGCTGGCCGCGCACCTGCGCACCCGCGACCAGGCGCTCGTGGTCGTCACCCACGACCGGTGGTTCCTCGACGAGGTGTGCCAGTGGACCTGGGAGGTCCACGACGGCCAGGTCGACGTCTACGAGGGCGGGTACGCCGCGTTCACGCTCGCCAAGGCTGAGCGGCAGCGCCAGGCCTCGGCCGCGGAGCTCCGTCGGCAGAACCTCGTGCGCAAGGAGCTGGCCTGGCTGCGCCGCGGACCGCCGGCGCGGACCTCCAAGCCGAAGTTCCGCATCGACGCGGCGAACGCGCTCATCGCCGACGTGCCCCCGCCGCGGGACCGGCTCGAGCTCGAGCGGTTCGCGACCCAGCGGCTCGGCAAGGACGTCGTCGACCTCGAGGACGTCGACCTCGTCCGCGGGGAGCGCCGGCTGCTCTCGCACGCCACCTGGCGGCTCGGGCCGGGCGACCGGGTCGGGATCGTGGGCGTCAACGGCGCCGGCAAGACCTCCGTGCTCAACCTGGTCTCCGGCGCGGTGCTGCCGCACGCGGGCCGGGTCAAGCACGGGCGCACGGTGCGACTGGCGCACCTGACGCAGGCGATCGACGAGGTCGACCCCGAGGCCCGGGTCCTCGCCACGGTCGAGGACATCCGACGGGTGTCGAAGACCCTCGACGGCAAGGAGATGACCGCGACCTCGCTGCTGGAGCGCTTCGGCTTCACCGGCGACCGGCTCACCGCGCGGCTCGGCGACCTCTCCGGCGGCGAGCGGCGCCGCTTCCAGCTGCTCAAGCTGCTGCTTGACGAGCCCAACGTGCTGCTGCTCGACGAGCCGACCAACGACCTCGACATCGAGACCCTCACCGTCCTCGAGGACTTCCTCGACGGCTGGCCGGGCACGCTGGTCGTCGTCTCCCACGACCGCTACTTCCTCGAGCGGGTCACCGACTCCACCTGGGCGCTGCTCGGCGACGGGCAGATCTCGATGCTGCCCGGCGGCGTCGAGGAGTACCTCGAGCGTCGCGCCGCCCTCCTCGCCGAGCCGGCGCATCCTTCCGCCGGCTCGACGCCCGCCGAGCCGGCGTATCAACACGCCGGCTCGACGCAGGGAGGGCAGGGAGGACAGGAAGCACCCGCAGCGGCGGCACCCAAGGCGAAGGCCGGGTCGGCCGAGGAGCGGGCCGCGCGCAAGACTCTGGCCCGCCTCGACAAGCGCCTCGAGCGGATCGCCGCGCGCGAGGCCGAGCTCAACGCCCTGGTCCTCGAGCACGCCTCCGACCACCAGCGGCTGGCCGAGATCTCCGCGGAGCTCGGTGAGCTGTCGGCGGAGAAGGACGAGGTCGAGATGGAGTGGCTCGAGGCCGCCGAGGCGGTGGAGTAGCCCCGGATCAGCCCCGGATCAGCCCCGGTTCACCAGGGATGGCCCGAACGGGCCATGCCGCCCGTCGCGCGGCCAGACCTGCGCCGCCGACCCCCGGAGGGGTCAGGTGAGCGGGGTCCCTGCCGATCGGAGAGGGGCAGACGGACACGGAGGTCCGTCCCGGCCGAGGAGGCGTGATGCAGGAGCTCATGGGTACGAGGGACGTGCTGGTCCTCAGCGGAGGTGCCTCCCGGGGCGCCGTCCAGGTCGGGATGATGAAGGCCCTCGTCGAGGCGGGCATCCGCCCGGCGGCGTATGTCGGCACCTCGGTGGGTGCGCTCAACGCGGCGTTCCTCGCCGGCTCCGAGCCCGACGAGCTGCCCGACCGCGTCGACGAGCTCGGCCGGCACTGGGCGGGCATCACCACCCGTGACGTGTTCCCGGGCAGCCACTGGACCCGGATCGGCCACGTCGTACGGCACCCGGCCTCGCTCTACTCCTCCTCGGGCCTGCAGACCCTGGTGCGCACCTGGGCGCAGCACGAGCGGCTCGAGGACCTCCCCACCCCGCTGCGCGTGGTCACGACCCGGCTGGAGACCAGCGAGGCGGTCTACCACGACGCCGGCGACCTCCACACGCTGCTGATGGCCTCCACGGCGCTGCCCAGCATCTTCGACCCGATCCGGCTCACCGGCCCGGACGGTCCCGAGACCCACGTGGACGGCGGCATCGCCGACCTCGTGCCGGTGGCCGGCGCTCCCTCGCTGGCCCCGACCCGGGTGATCGTGCTCGACGCGAGCGTGCCCGCCCGGCTGCGCAGGGTGCGCACCCCCATCGACGTCCTGCTGGCCAGCCTGGCGGTGTCGATGCGGGTGCGTCCGAGCGTGGACATGCCCGGGGTCGAGGTCGTCCACCTGACCGCCCCCGACCTCGGCATCCGCATGCACGACTTCTCGCGCACCGCCGAGCACGTCGCGATGGGCCACGAGGCGGCCACCGCTGCGCTGCGCACCCGTCTCCCGGCTGCTGCCTGAGGGGTCAGTCGGAGAACGGCGCGAGCAGGGTCCGCAGCAGGTCGGCCAGCGTGGCGCGATCGCGCTCGGGGAGGTCGGCCAGGAAGGTCTGCTCGGCCTCGAGCAGGGCGTCGAACGCGCTGTCGACGGCGGCCTTGCCCTCGGGCGTGAGCCGCACCAGCACGCCGCGCCGGTCGTCGGGGTCGGGGTTGCGCTCGACGTAGCCGCGCGCGACCAGCCGGTCGACCCGGTTGGTCATCGTCCCGCTGGTCACCAGCGTCTCGCGCAGCAGCTTGCCCGGCGAGAGCTCGTACGGCGCACCGGCACGTCGCAGGGCGGCGAGCACGTCGAACTCCCACGACTCGATGCCCTGGGCGGCGAAGGCCGCCCGCCGCGCGAGGTCGAGGTGACGGGAGAGCCGGCTGATGCGGCTGAAGACGGCGACGGGACCCAGGTCGAGGTCGGTGCGCTCGCGCGCCCATGCCTCGACCAGCTCGTCGACCTCGTCCCGCATCGCGCCAGGATACATCGAGATTCTCGACGTCAAGAGACTGTGGTTCCCGGCCGACGCACAGACGGGTTCCGGGCTGGGGTCGGGCGGGGGTCGGCCGGGGACCCTAGGCTCGGCCCGTGCCCTCGTCGGAGACGCCCGCGCCCGGGACCCTCAGCCTCGACCTGCCCCACGGCCTGCACGTGGAGGCGCTGACCTGGGGGCCCGACGACGGTCCGCTGGCGGTGCTGCTGCACGGCTTCCCCGACACCGCGCACACCTGGCGGCACCTCGGGCCCGCGCTGGCGCGGGACGGCTGGCGGGTGGTCGCGCCGTTCCTGCGCGGCTACGCCCCGACCGGGCTCGCCCCCGACGGCAGCTACCACGTGCCGGCGCTGTGCCACGACGCGATCACCCTGCACGCGGCCCTCGGTGGTGACGAGCGCGCGGTGCTGGTGGGGCACGACTGGGGCGCGATCACGGCCAACGGCGTCGGGGCGGCCGAGGCGTCGCCGTACTCCGCGATCGTGAGCATGGCCGTCCCACCGGTGCCCGCGCTGGTGCCGCAGGGGGTGGGGGACGCCGGGCTGCTGGCGCAGCAGGCGCTGATGAGCTGGTACACCGTGTTCCACCAACTGCCGGTGCTGCCCGAGCGCGTCTTCTCCCGCCACGTCGCGCGGCTGTGGCGCAGCTGGTCGCCGGGCTACGACCCCGGCGAGGACCTCGAGCTGCTGGCCGCCGCCCTGCCCGACCGCGCCCACCGCCGGGCCGCGATCGACTACTACCGGGCGGCCCCGCGGCAGGGGCGGCTGCCTGCGACGTACGCCCACCTCGCCGACTCCTGGCTCGCGATGCCGACGGTGCCGCTGCTGCACCTGCACGGCGCCCGCGACGGCTGCCTCAGCGCTCGGTTCGCGACCCGGCTCTCCGAGGTCGCGCCGACGACCTGTCGGGTCGAGGTGGTGCCGAGCGCGGGGCACTTCCTCCAGCTCGAGCGCCCGGACCGGGTGAACGCGCTGGTCAGGGGGTTCCTCACCGAAGTCTCTTGACATCAAGACACTTCCGGCGCACGCTGAAGATGTCTTGACGTCAAGATATCTGGAGGCGCCGTGCACACCTGGGACCCCACCACCTACCTCTCGTACGCCGACGAGCGCACGCGCCCGTTCGTCGAGCTGCTCGCGCGGGTGCCCGACCCCCACGGGCGGGCGGTGGCGAGCGTCGTCGACCTCGGCTGCGGCCCCGGCCACCTGACCGGGCTGCTTGCCCGGCGCTGGCCCGGCGCCAGGCTCCACGGGGTCGATGCGAGCACCGAGATGATCGCGTCCGCGCGCGACCGGGTCGGCGGGCCCGGGGATGGCTCGGAGGGCGCCGGAGAGACCTACGAGGTCGCGGACCTGCGCGACTGGCTGGCGGCGCCGGAGTGGCCGGGGTCCAGGGCGGGGGAGAGGTCGGACGTGCTGGTCACCAACGCCACGCTGCAGTGGCTCCCCGACCCGCTGGACCTGCTCCCCGCGATGGTCGGGAGGGTCGCGCCGGGCGGCGTCCTGGCGATCGGGGTCCCGGCGAACTTCGACGAGCCCAGCCACGTGCTGCGCCGCGAGCTGGCCGCCGAGGCGCCCTACGCGGCGCACACGGCCGGGGTGGCCTCGCCGTGGTCGCCAGGGGCGATGGCCTACCTGGAGGCGCTGACCGACCTCGGGTGCGAGGTCGACGCGTGGGAGACGACCTACCTGCACGTCCTGGAGGGCGAGGATGCGGTCTTCGAGTGGATCTCCGGCACCGGCGCGCGCCCGACGCTGCAGGCGCTGCCGGCCGGGTCGCGCGAGGAGTTCGCCGGCGAGCTGCGCAGGCGGTTGCGGGCGGCGTACCCACCCCGGGACGGGCGGGTCGTGCTGCCCTTCCGGCGGGCGTTCGCGGTCGCGCGGGTGCCGGCGTGATGCGGCTGCACCACGTGCAGCTCTCGTGCCCGGCCGGTGGCGAGGAGGGTGCGCGGAGGTTCTGGGTGGAGGGCATGGGGCTGGTCGAGGTGGCCAAGCCGTCGGTGCTGGCGGCCCGGGGCGGGGCGTGGTTCCGCGGGGGAGCGGTCGAGGTGCACGTGGGGGTCGAGGAGCCGTTCGTCCCGGCGCGCCGCGCGCACCCGGCGCTGCTGCTGGACGACCCGGAGGAGCTCGCCCGCACGGCCGAGAGGCTCCGAGACCTCGGTTTCGAGGTGGACTGGACCGATCGGGCGACCTTCCCCGGCCACGAGCGCTGCCACGCCCACGACGCGCACGGGAACCGGGTCGAGCTGCTCGCCATCCCCCGGGGGGCGTAACCCCCTGGGGTGTCGGGCGTTCTACCGGTGTCGACCTGCCACGGCGTGACCACGCCGGGCCACACTCGGAGGCCGGGCCGGGCGACGCGTCACACGTCACGGCGACCCACGAGGTCGCCAGCATCCCCCCGAAAGGCCGGCCTCCGAGCATGGACCACGCCCGCGACCTCGCCCCCGTCGTCAACCGCATCAAGCGCGCCCAGGGCCAGCTGGCCGGCGTGCTGCGGATGATCGAGGAGGGCCGCGAGCTCGACGACGTCCTCAACCAGCTCAAGGCCGTCTCCAAGGCGCTGGACCGCGCCGGCTTCGCCCTGGTCACCCAGGACCTGCGCCAGGCGCTCGTCACTGGAGGTGCCGTCAGCGAGGCCGACCTCGACGCCTACGAGAAGCACTTCCTGTCGCTGTCCTGAGACCCGTGGCGGCCAGGGTTACCGACCGGTAGCATCCCGGTCATGAGCCAGGTCCTCTCCATGTGGCGCACCGCCAGCACCCTCCCGGTGGTCGGCAGCAGCGTCGGCACCCGCGTCTTCAGCCTCGTCTTCGGCCAGAAGGCGCCGTACTTCTCCTCGATCCGCCCGCGCTTCACCGTGCTCGAGCCCAACCACGCCGAGCTGGTCATCCCCAAGCGCCGTGCGGTCCAGAACCACATCGGCACCGTCCACGCCATCGCCTTGTGCAACGGACTCGAGGCCGCCATGGGTGCGCTCGCCGAGGCAACCATCCCGAGCGACCGGCGCTGGATCCCCAAGGGCATGGAGGTCGGCTACACCGCCAAGGCCACCAGCGACATCACCTGCGTCGCGGAGACCGACCCCGAGCAGTGGACCGCCGACCTCGGCGCCGGCTACGACCTCCCCGTGCGCGTCAAGGGCGTCCGTGACGACGGCACCACCGTCGTCGAGGGCACCATCAACCTCTGGATCAGCCCGAAGAAGTAGGTCCTGCCCCACCGGTCAGGCTGCGCCACCCGTGTTCTGGCCGCCGTCCATGTTGCCGGCGCGCGTGAGGTCGATCGGGTTCTTCTCGCCCACGAACTTCTTCTGGGCGTAGGTGGCAAGGATGGTCAGCAAGAGGTTCACCGCGATGTAGAGGCCCGCCACGACGATCATCGTCGGGATGCGGTTGTCGAACTCGAGGTAGATCTGCTTGTAGACGCGGGTCAGGCCCGGTGCCAGCACGTACTGCCCGAGTGCGGTGTCCTTCAAGGCGACGATGCACTGGCTGATGATCGAGGGCAGCATGATCTTGACCGCCTGCGGCAGCAGCACGATGTTCATCACCTGCGTCTTGCGCAGTCCCACGGCGTAGGCCGCCTCGCGCTGCCCCTTCGGGACGGCGTTGACGCCGGCGCGCAGCACCTCGGCCAGCACCGCACCGTTGTAGAGCGCCAGGGCGATGACGACGGCCCAGAAGGAGGCGCTCTCGCTGTTGATCCCGATGAAGTACCAGGCGAAGACCATCAGCAGCAGCACCGGGATGGCACGGAAGAACTCCACGACCAGCCAGGAGGGCCAGCGCACGAAGCGGTGCTCGGACATCTTGCCCACACCCAGGGCGAAGCCGACGACCGCGGCGAACAGGATCGCCAGCGCCGCCATCTTCAAGGTGTTGAGCAGGCCGTCGACCAGGAGCACCTGGAGGTACTTGGGGGTCAGGAAGACCTCCCACTTGTCGTAGGCGAACTGCCCGTCGTCGTAGAGGGACCCCACGATCCAGGCCAGGACCGCGAGCACGGCTAGGCCGGCGACCACGGTGTAGATGCGGTGCCGACGGATGGTCCGCGGCCCGGGGGCGTCGAAGAGCACTCCGGCGCTCATGCCGCAGCCGCCCGGTAGCGCCGCTCCAGCAGGAGCGAGAGTGCTGAGAAGAGCTCGACGATGACGATGTAGCCGAGCGCGAAGGCGATGAAGATCGCGGTCCTCTCCGAAGCGAAGTCGTTGGTGAAGGCCCGCATCTGTGCGGTTGCCTCGGCAACGCCGAAGACGGCGGCCACTGAGGTGTTCTTGATGAGGGCGATCTGGACGCTGGCCAGGGGCGGGATCGAGGCGCGGAACGCCTGGGGGAGCACCACCTGGGTCATCACCCCGCCGAAGGGCAGGCCGATCGCTCGGGCGGCCTCTGCCTGGCCCAGCGGCACGGCGTTGACGCCTGACCGGAGCGCTTCGCACACGAAGGAGGAGGTGTAGAGGGTGAGGGACACGACGGCGGCGCCGAAGAAGGCGGTGAAGTCGAAGCGTCCGATGTGGACATCCAGCCAGTTGAAGGTGATGCCCAGGACGGGGGCGGCGAAGGAGAAGAAGGCGAAGACGATCACCAGCGGTGTGTTCCGCGCGAGGGTGACGTACGTCGTCGCCGCCCAGCGCAGGACCGCGATCGGACCCACACGCATGGCCACGAGAACGGTCCCCAACAGCAGCGAGAGCAGCCCGGCGACCACGAACAGGAAGAACGTGTAGCCGAAAGCCCGCAGATAGAGGTCGAAGTTGTCGAGGACGGCCACCAGGTCCGCTCCTTCTCTGAGGTGGTCGAGCGGCCGGCGGGGGGCGAGGACCCCCGCCGACCGGCTACGACGCGATGGTTCTGCTCAACTGCCCGAGCCGGGTCAGGCGGGGCAGTCGTCCAGGGCCGGCGGCTCCGGGGTCTCGACGCCCGAGGGGCCCAGCGTCAGCTCGAAGGCCTCGGCCCACGAGCCGTCGTCGAACGCCTCGGAGAGCACGCCGTTGATCCACTCGCACATCTCCGGCTCGTCCTGGGAGTAGCCGACACCGATGCGCTCCTCGGAGAACTCGTCGCCGACGACCTTCAGCTCACCCTCGTTCTGAGCGGCGAAGCCGGCCAGGATCGATCCGTCTGTCGACATCGCCGACACGGTGCCGTCGAGGACCTTCTGGACGCACTCGCTGTAGGAGTCGTAGCCGACGCCCTTGGCCCCGGCCTCGTTGATGCGATCGATCGAGGTCGAGCCGGTCACCGAGCAGACCTCCTCGCCCTTCAGGTCGTCGATGGACTCCACGTCGGAGTCGGCCGGGACGAGCACCTGCTGGCCGGTGATGAAGTACGGCCCGGTCTGACCGACGACCTTGCGACGGTCGTCGGTGATCGAGTACGACGCCAGCACCAGGTCGACCTTGCCCGACTGCAGGAACGGCTCACGGTTGTCGGAGATGGTCTCGACCCAGTTCACCTTGCTGGTGTCGCTGGGATCGATACCGAGGTCCGCGATGAGGATCTTGGCGATCTCGACGTCGAATCCGCTGGGGATGTCGTCTCCGGCACCCTTGAAGCCCAAGCCGGGCTGGTCGTACTTTACGCCGACGTTGATGGTGCCCGCTTCGGCGATCTCCGCCATCCGCGAGCCCTCCTCGAACTTGCTCGCGTCGACCTCCTCGGCCTGGACGTCCCGGCCTTCGGTGTCGCTGCCGGCATCGCCGCAGGCCGCGAGACCTCCGGCCAGCAGGAGCGCCGCAGCCGCGGCGCGGAACCTGAGTACGCGCATTCCTTCTCTCCCTTTCGTTCTCCGAGTCGACGGGTGTCGAGTCAGTCGTACGTCGCTGGTGGGTGGGACGGGCCCGCCCGGAAGTGCTGGGTCAGTGCTTCAGGATCTTGCCGAGGAAGTCCTTGGCGCGATCGGACTGCGGGTTGGTGAAGAACTCCTCGGGGGTGTTCTCCTCGACGATCGCGCCGTCGGCCATGAAGACCACGCGGTCGCCGGCGGTGCGGGCGAAGCCCATCTCGTGGGTGACCACGACCATCGTCATGCCCTGCTTGGCGAGGTCCACCATCACGTCGAGGACCTCCTTGATCATCTCGGGGTCCAGGGCGGAGGTCGGCTCGTCGAAGAGCATCACCTTCGGGTCCATCGCGAGGGCGCGGGCGATCGCGACGCGCTGCTGTTGGCCGCCGGAGAGCTGGGCGGGGTACTTCTGCGCCTGGTGGGCGATGCCCACGCGGTCGAGCAGCTCGAGGCCGCGCTTCTCGGCGTCGGCCTTCTTCACGCCCCGGACCTTCATCGGGCCGAGCGTGACGTTCTCGAGGATGGTCTTGTGGGCGAAGAGGTTGAAGCTCTGGAAGACCATGCCGACCTCGGCACGCAGCTTCGCGAGCTCCTTGCCCTCCGCGGGCAGCGGCTGCCCGTCGAGGCTGATCGAGCCCTTGTCGATCGTCTCGAGCCGGTTGATCGTGCGGCACAGGGTGGACTTGCCGGAGCCGGACGGGCCGATGACCACGACCACCTCGCCGCGGTGGATCGTGAGCTCGATGTCCTGCAGGACGTGGAGGTCGCCGAACCATTTGTCGACGTGGTCGAGGACGACGAGGGGATCACCGGCGGCCGTGCTGCCCGCCGCATCGGACTGCGTCATGGTCCAGCACCCTAGCCACAAGTTCTGGGCCGCTGCCACGCCTGCGGGCGCGACCTGGGGTCGCGATCAGGTCACGATCAGCGGCCGGTCCCGGGTCGCGGCCCCGGGGACCGCCCCCAGGAACACCGGGTTGGTCAGGGCGACCATGGCCAGGCCGGGCACCCCGGCGAGTGGGTTCAGCTCGGGCTCACCGTCCGTGCGGCGTACCTCCGCGCGGACGAAGGGCGCGAGCCCGGCCGGCACCTGCACGGCGACCTCGGCGGCGCCGTCCTCGTCGGTCAGCGCGCCGGCCAGCGGCGTGACCGGGCCGATCACCTGGGCGAGGCACCCGGGCGCCCCGCTCACCGCGAGGCGTACGTCGACGAGGTCGGTCGGACCGGCGCCGAGGGCCTCCCCGCAGCCGGCGGTCCGGTCGCCCAGGCTCGCCTCGAGCGCCAGGTCCACCGCGCTGGACTCGGCGATCCACGCGTGCCCGCCGCGGAGCCCGCGCACCACCGCGTTGGTCGACAGCGACGCCGCGCGGACGACGGTCTGCGGCAGCCCGACGGTCTGGCCCTCGTGGTGGGAGTCGCTGTTGCCCATCACCGGCACGTAGCGGCCGGCCACCAGCATCGCGTGCCACGCCGCGACGGCCGTCTGGTCGTCGAGGGTCCAGGGACCGTTCCAGATCTCGACGAGGTCCATGTCGGCGTACGTCGGGTCGAAGCCCCACGTCGAACCCGGGCCGGGGGAGAAGGGGTGGGCCGTGACTGCGAGCCCGCCGACGCCGCGCACCCGCTCGGTGAACGTCGCGAGCTCGTCGTCCTCGGGGCGGAAGCGCCAGTCGATCCAGGTGCCCGCCGGCAGGCCCAGCGCGAGCCAGTGCCCGGCGCGGGTGGTGACCTCCTCGCCAGGGATGACCAGGAAGTCGTCGGGAACGTGCCGGCCCCAGGTGAGCTGGGCGGAGGAGGTGTTGTGCTCGGTCGAGCCGATGAAGTCCAGGCCGGCCTCGCGGGCCAGCGCCAGCAGCGAGCGCTGGGTGTGGCGGCCGTCGGAGTGGACGGTGTGCAGGTGGCAGTCGCCGCGGTACCACCCGGGCCCGGAGCCCTTCACGCGTCGCGGCGCGGGCTCGGGCTTGAACCGACGGCGGTCACGGCCGAAGTGCAGCGTCACCGTCACCTCGTAGTCGACGCCCGGCGGCACCACCGCGAAGGGACCCAGGACGACGTGCCAGGTGCCGGGGGTGATCGGCCCGGCGAGGTAGCCCGGGGTCGCCCGGCGGCGACTGATGCGGAACCGGTCCCGCGCCCCTCCCGACCAGCCGCGGAAGCCGCTCGCGTCGCCGAGGTCGTGCCCGCTGGGGTCGAAGATCCCGAGGTCGATCACGTTGGCGCTGAAGCCCAGGCCGGTGTCGGTCTTCTCGTAGGCGTAGGACACCTCGATCTCGCGGACGCCGCGCGGCACCTCGACCGGCAGGTAGTGCCAGTCCGGCGTGCCCACGCCGGTGAAGGTGCCGGTGAACGTCTCGGTGCGGCTCTGCCCGGCCGCCGCCGGCTCGAAGCGCGCCACGGCCGCGGTCGTCACGACCCCGGTGGAGCCGGCCAGCAGACCGCGACGGGTCAGGGGACAGGTGCACACGCAGTGCCCAACGAGGCAGCGCGGGATTCGGGACGCCCGGGCCACCCGCCGTACCCTTGTGGACTGTCATGAGCACCGTCGCGCAGCCCCGCACCTACGAGGTCAAGACCTACGGGTGCCAGATGAACGTCCACGACTCCGAGCGCCTCTCCGGGCTGCTGGAGGACGCGGGCTACGCGCGCGTCCCCGCCGGCGAGCAGGCCGACGTCGTCGTCTTCAACACCTGCGCGGTCCGCGAGAACGCCGACAACAAGCTCTACGGCAACCTCGGCCACCTCGCGCCGGTCAAGGCCGAGCACCCCGGCATGCAGATCGCCGTCGGCGGCTGCCTTGCGCAGAAGGACCGCGACACGATCACCCGCAAGGCGCCGTACGTCGACGTCGTCTTCGGCACCCCACAACATCGGCTCGCTGCCGGTGCTGCTGGAGCGCGCCCGGGTGCAGCAGGAGGCCCAGGTCGAGATCCTGGAGAGCCTCGACGTCTTCCCCTCCACGTTGCCGACCAAGCGCGAGTCGGCGTACGCCGCGTGGGTCTCGGTGTCGGTGGGCTGCAACAACACCTGCACCTTCTGCATCGTGCCCGCGCTGCGCGGCAAGGAGAAGGACCGCCGCCCCGGTGAGATCCTCGCCGAGATCGAGGCGCTGGTCGCCGAGGGCGTCTCCGAGATCACGCTGCTCGGTCAGAACGTCAACGCCTACGGCGTGGAGTTCGGTGACCGGCAGGCCTTCTCCAAGCTGTTGCGCGCGTGCGGGGAGATCGAGGGCCTGGAGCGGGTGCGCTTCACCAGTCCCCACCCGGCGGAGTTCACCGACGACGTCATCGACGCGATGGCCGAGACGCCCAACGTCATGCCGAGCCTGCACATGCCGCTGCAGTCGGGCTCGGACAAGGTGCTCAAGGACATGCGCCGCTCCTACCGCTCGGCGAAGTACCTCGGCATCCTCGAGCGCGTCCGCGAGCAGATCCCGCGCGCCGCCATCACCACCGACATCATCGTCGGCTTCCCCGGCGAGACCGAGGAGGACTTCCTCGAGACGATGCGGGTGGTGCGGGAGTCGCGCTTCGCCAGCGCCTTCACCTTCCAGTACTCCAAGCGCCCCGGCACCCCCGCCGCCGAGCTGCCCGACCAGGTCCCTCCCGAGGTGGTGAAGGACCGCTACGGCCGCCTGGTCGACCTCGTCAACGAGATCGCCTGGGAGGAGAACAAGCAGCTCGTCGGTCGCACCGTCGAGCTGATGGTCGCCGAGGGCGAGGGCCGCAAGGACACCGAGACCCAGCGGCTCTCGGGGCGGGCCCCCGACAACCGGCTGGTCCACTTCGCCTGGGACGACACGGCGGTCGAGGAGCTGACGCCGGTGAGTGGCGGGTCGGCGGTTGAGGAGCGAGCGCCAGCGAGTGGCGGGTCGGCGGTTGAGGAGCGAGCGCCAGCGAGCGTCTCGAAACCCCGTCCCGGCGACATGGTGACCGTCGAGATCACCTACGCCGCGCCGCACCACCTGGTGGCCGACCGCGTGCTGTCGGTGCGTCGTACCCGCTCCGGGGACGCGTGGCAGGCCCGCACCGAGGGCCCGCAGCAGACCGGCGTCGGGCTGGGGATGCCGTCGGTCGGCGTGCCCGCTCCGCTGCCGGACGCACCCGCCCGCCGCTGAGGGACCGGCCAACGTAAAGTCCCCGGCGTGCCTGCCGACCAGCCCACCATCCTGGCCACCTCCGGCGGCGTCGGCGCCGCCGACCGGATCAGCTGGGGCGTCGGTCCGCTGACCGACCTCGCCGTCGACCTGTCCGGCGTCGAGGGCCGCGCGCCGAAGGTGTGCTTCCTCGGCACGGCCTGCGGCGACTCGCCGGCGTTGGTGCGTGACTTCTACGCCGCCGCCCAGGCGCGCGGGTTCCACGGCAGCCACCTGCAGCTGTTCACGATGCCCAACGTCGAGGACATCACCGCCCACCTGCTCGAGCAGGACGTGGTGTGGGTCTGGGGCGGCTCGGTCGCCGGGCTGCTGGCGATGTGGCGGCTGCACGGCGTCGACGAGGCGATGCGCGCCGCGTGGGAGGCCGGCGTGGTGCTCACCGGCGTCTCCGCCGGCTCCATCTGCTGGCACGCCGGCGGCACCACCGACTCCTTCGGCCCGACGCTGCGCCCGATCACCGACGGGCTGGGCCTGCTGCCGTTCTCCAACGGCGTCCACTACGACTCCGAGGAGCAGCGCCGCCCGCTGTTCCAGTCCCTCGTCGCCGACGGCACCCTGCCCACCGGCTACGCCACCGACGACGGGGCGGGCGTGCTGTACCAGGGCACCGAGATGGTCGGCGCCTACACCGAGCGCGCCGGCGCCGGGGCCTACCTCGTCGAGCGGGACGGGGACCGGGCCGTCGAGACCGAGCTGGACGTCGTCCGCCTTTGAGAATGCGTAGCCGGACGGACCGTACGCGGCTTCCGCGGATCCGTTGAGGCTGTCCGCTGGTCCCACCGCGCGCTTCGGTCCGTCCGTCTACGTGCCTGTGGAGAGACAGCCGTGCCCGAGGCTGGAGCGGTGCATGGTGTGCGGGTGCACGAGCCGACCGTCGAAGAGGCTCTCGCCCGGCTCGGTGGGGTCGCGAGGCGGGAGAAGCTCATCGCTGCGTGCGGTCGCGCTGCTGTCGATGCCGCGCTGACCGCTGGTCGGCTCGTCGTCCTGGCTCGCGGGACCTACGCCGGGCCCGCACTCGACGCCTCGCGAGCCGCAGCCGCGGCGGTCAGCGGCGTGCTCTCGCATCGCACCGCCGCCCAGGCCTGGGGCTGGGGTGTCCTCTCAGACCCCGAGCGGCCGGACGTCACGCTCCCCAAGGACCGCCGGCTCAGTGCCGAACGGCGCGCATCGATCACGATGCACCGCACCGACCTCGGCCCCGACGACGTCGACGGGGACCGCACCAGCCCCGACCGCACGCTGGCCGACTGCCTGCGGACGCTGCCGTTCGCCGAGGCGCTCGCGGTCGCCGACTCGGCGCTCCGCGAGGGCTATCCGCCGGCGCGCCTGCAGGCGTTGACGCGCGACCTGCGCGGGCCCGGGGCGGCCCGAGCGCGTCGGACGGCGGCGCTCGCCGACGGCCGGGCCGCCAACCCGTTCGAGTCGGCGCTGCGGGCGATCTGCCTGGAGGTGGTCGGCCTCGACGTCGAGCCGCAGGTGACCATTCGGGACCCGCACCTCCTCGGCCGCCCCGACCTGACCGACGTGCGGCTCAAGGTGGTGCTGGAGGCCGACTCCTTCGAGTGGCACGGCGACCGTGCGGCGCTGCACCGCGACGCCAACCGCTACAACGCCCTGGTCGCCGCCGGGTGGCTGGTGCTGCGGTTCTCCTGGGAGGAGGTCATGTTCCACCCCGAGCGGGTCAGGGCCGTCCTGGAGGCGGTCGTAGCCGCACGGACCGAGCAGCTGTGCGCGGGATGCCGCGCCGCCTGATCCGCTGCGGCGACGGACCGTTCGGTCCGTCCGGCTACGTCGGCGGGGCTCAGTGCCCGGGCTCGTAGGGCTTCTCGTCCGAGCGCGGATCCTTCGACGGGTAGCCGGCCTTGGGGGCGACGCCCTCGGGGTTGGTCTCCTCGCCGCCGGCGGACTGCTCGGGCGGGGCGTCGCCGGGAGCCTCGCCGGGGCCGGTGTAGCGGAGTGTCGGGGGTCGTCGGGCTCCCGGCCGGTGGCGGGGTCGATGCGTCGCTCGCTGCTCATGCCGGGGACTCCTCGGGGTGGTTGCCGTCGCCGGCGTCCTCCTCGCTGCGCGTGGCCTTGGTGCTGGTGTCCTCGCCCTCACGGGTCTCGCTCGGGCTCGCCTCGGTGGCGGGGTTGTCCTCAGCGGAGAGGTCGGGCACCAGCGGTGCCTCGACCCGGTCCAGCACCGCGTCGGTGCCGCCCGGGTGGAGCTGGGGCGACTCGGCCTCCGGCTCGGGCATCGGGCCGAGGTCCTCCTCGGTCTCCGTGTTCTCCTGCTCGGTCATGGGTCCCTCCTGCGTCGTCCGGCCGCGGGCCGCGACCGGTCCCTCGGGTGGGTCAGTCGAAGCCGTGCGTCGAGTACGCCCCCAGGCTGCCCGTCCGCAGGCCATCCAGCACCACCCGCTCGTGGGGGACGACGGGACCGGGCAGCGAGTCGAGGTCGTCGAGGCGCACCCAGCGGATGCCGCCGGACTTCTCCGGCTCGGTCACCCGCGGCTCGCCGCTCCAGGTGCGGGAGGTGAAGAAGAAGTCGATGCGCTCGTCGATCGGCTCGCCGCCGGCGGTGCGCTGCATCGAGGTCACGTGCTCCAGCTCGAGCCCCCCGATGCCGAGCTCCTCGCGGGCCTCCCGCCTCGCCGCGTCGTACGCCGTCTCGCCGCGTTCCACGTGACCGGCTGCGCCAGAGGCCCAGTGGCCGTCCATGAAGTCGACCCCCTGCCGCAGCTGGAGGAGCACCTCGGTCCCGGGTCCCTCACCTCGTAGCAGCAGCACGTAGGCCGCCGGCACGACGACGAACCTGTCCTCGATGCCGGTCACTGGGAGGGCTGGTCCTCGGTGGTCTCGGCGTTGCGCTCCTGCTCCTCCTCCACGGGGGAGTCGGGGGCGGGCGAGCCGTCGGGGAGGTCGGAGTCGTGCTCGCCGGGCGGGGTGCCCTGCGTGGGCAGCGGCTCGCCGTCGCGCTCCTCGGGGATCGGCGCGGTCACTTGTCGTCCGCGATGTCGTCGTTGCGGCCGTCGAGCCTGTCGAGGCCGTCCTTGGCCTTGGCCACGCCCTGCTCGATCTTGTCGGTGTGCTTGCCGCCGGTGCGCTTGTCGGCCTCGGCGGCGACCTTGTCGAGACCGTCGCCGATCTTGTCGCCGTGCTTGTCGACCGCGTCGGTCAGCTGCTTCTTCGCCTTGTCCAGGAAGCCCATGGCCACCTCCGGTGCTCGGGATCGGAACCTGTTGCCACACTAGCCACATGAGCCCTCTCCCTCCGGTGGTCGCGGTGGTCGGGGCCACCGCCGCGGGCAAGACCGGGCTCTCCCTCGACCTGGCAGAGGCGCTGGGTGGCGAGGTCGTCAACACCGACGCGATGCAGCTCTACCGGGGCATGGACGTCGGCACCGCCAAGCTGCCCCCCGACGAGCGGCGGGGCATCCCGCACCACCTCCTGGACACCCTCGAGGTGACCGAGCCGGCGACGGTGGCGGAGTTCCAGGGACAGGCGCGTGCGGTGATCGCCGAGCTGCGCGGCCGCGGCGCCACGCCGGTGCTGGTGGGCGGGTCGGCGCTCTACACGCGGGCGGTGCTCGACGAGTTCGAGTTCCCCGGCACCGATCCCGAGGTGAGGGCGCGGCTGGAGGCCGAGCTGGCCGAGGTGGGGTCGGCGGCGCTGCACGCCCGGCTGGCCGAGGTGGACCCCGAGTCGGCAGCGCGCATCCTGGTCGAGAACGGTCGCCGCGTCGTGCGCGCCCTCGAGGTCCTCGAGCTCACCGGCCGCCCGTTCAGTGCCACGCTGCCGCGCCTGGAGTACGTCGACCCGCGCACCGTCCAGGTGGGCGTCGACATCGACCGGCCCACCCTGGACGCCCGCATCGCGCAACGCGTCGAGGAGATGTTCGCGGCCGGCTTCGTCGCGGAGGTGGCGCGGCTGCTGGAGCGGGGGCTCGCGCAGGGGCGTACCGCGGGCCGTGCCATCGGCTACCCCGAGGTCGCCGCCCACCTGGCCGGGGAGCTGTCGTTGGACGAGGCGCGCGAGCGGACCGTCGTCGCGACCCGGCGCTTCGCGCGGCGCCAGGACGCGTGGTTCCGCAAGGACCCGCGCATCCGCTGGGTGCGCTTCGACGATCCCGACCGCGTCGCTCGCGCACTGTCGGAGGTCTCCGCTGTGATGGGGGCATGACGCGCGCGCACTTCTACACCGCCACCACGCTCGACGGGTTCATCGCCGACGAGCACGACTCGCTGGAGTGGCTCCTCAGCCAGGAGCACGAGGAGGGCGGGCCGCTGGACTACGCCACGTTCATCGAGGGCATCGGTGCGCTGGCGATGGGTGCGACGACCTACGAGTGGGTGCGGGCACACCTGGAGTCCGGCGGTGGCGGCGAGCCCTCGGGCGGCGACCCCGGCGCGTGGCCCTACTCCCAGCCCACCTGGGTGTTCACCCACCGCGACCTGCCCGCGATCGAGGGTGCCGACGTGCGCTTCGTGCAGGGTGACGTGGAGCCGGTGTGGCAGGAGATGGTCGCCGCGGCGGACGGCAAGGACGTCTGGGTGGTCGGCGGGGGAGGCCTTGCTGCCGACTTCGCCGAGGCCGGGCACCTCGACCGGCTGATGCTCTCGATCGCGCCCGTGACCCTGGGGGCGGGTCGGCCGTTGTTCCCGCGACCGTTCGACCTGAGGCTGGTCGAGCTGGCCCCACACGGTGTGTTCGTCTGCGCGACCTACGACGTGGTGGGCCCGCGCGGAGCCTAGGGTCGGCCGTACGCCGCCCGCCCGAAAGGCTCCCCATGCGCATCCCGCGTCGCGCCCCCCTGGTCCTCGTCCCGGCTCTCGCCTCGCTCTGCCTGGCGCCGCTGGCGGTCGCCGACCCGGCCGTTGCGTCCGAGAGCGCGCCGTCCGAGACTGCGCCGTCGAAGACCGCCGCCCGGGCCGTGACGTCGGTGGACCCCGAGGCGACCCGGATCGGGCTGAAGGTCCTCGAGCAGGGCGGCAACGCCGTCGACGCGGCGGTCGCGACGGCGGCAGCGCTGGGCGTGACCGAGCCGTTCAGCGCGGGCGTCGGCGGGGGCGGCTACCTCGTGCGCCTCGACGGCAGGACCGGCAAGGTGCTGACCGTCGACGGACGCGAGACCGCGCCGCTGACGTCGCCCGAGCGCACGATGTTCCTCGACCCGGCGACCGGCGACCCCTACCCGTTCGAGGAGCTCGTCACCAGCGGGCTGTCCGTCGGCACCCCCGGCACCGTCGCCACCTGGGAGGAGGCCCTGGACCGCTGGGGCAGCCGGTCGCTGCGCTCGCTGCTCCGCCCGGCGGCCGAGCTGGCCCGCGACGGCTTCGAGGTCGACCAGACCTTCGCCGACCAGGTCGAGGCCAACGCCGAGCGGTTCGCGCAGGTCCGCTCCACCGCCGCGCTCTTCCTGCCCGACGGCGAGGTCCCCGCGGTCGGCTCGACCTTCCGCAACCCGGGCCTGGGCAAGACCTACGACAAGCTGGGTCGGCAGGGCGGCAAGCTCTTCTACCGCGGCAGCGTCGCCCGCAACATCGTGCGGACCGTCAAGGCGCCGCCGGTCCTCGAGGGCGACCTCCCGGTGCCGCCGGGCCACCTGCGCGGGAAGGACCTCAAGACCTACGACGTGCGCGTGCGCAAGCCGATCACCCTCGACTACCGCGGCTTCAAGGTCCACGGCATGGGCTCCTCCTCCAGCGGCGGCAGCACCGTCGGCCAGGCGCTGGCGATCCTCGAGCGGCTGCCCCTGTCGAGCTGGACCGACGACCGCGTCCAGCACGCGGTCCTCGAGGCCGGGGCGCTGGCGTTCGCCGACCGCAACGCCCACGTCGGCGACCGCGACTTCGTGAAGGTGCCCGACGAGGCGCTGCTCGACAAGGAGTACGCCGACGAGCGGCTCTGCGCGGTGTCGATGGCCCAGGCCACGCCCAAGCCGCTCGAGCCCGGCGACGTCAGCCTCTACGACGGCCGGTGCGAGCCGGCCGGCGAGGGCGAGCGCGCCGCGGTCGAGGCCGAGGACCACGAGAACACCGAGACCACGCACCTGGTCGTCGCCGACCGCTGGGGCACGGTCGTGTCCTACACGCTGACCATCGAGCAGACCGGCGGGTCGGGCATCGTGGTGCCCGGTCGTGGCTTCCTGCTCAACAACGAGCTCACCGACTTCAGCCTCACCTGGAAGCGTCGCGACCCCAACCGCGTCGAGCCGGGCAAGCGCCCGCGCAGCTCGATGGCGCCCACGATCGTGACGGAGAAGGACAAGCCGCTGGTGGCCCTCGGCTCCCCGGGCGGCTCGACCATCATCACCACGGTGCTGGGGCTGCTCGTCGACTTCATCGACCGCGGCGAGACGCTCGAGGACGCGATCGCGGCCCCGCGCGCCACGCAGCGCAACACCGTCTGGGTCGAGGCCGAGCCGGCGTGGCTGGAGACGTGGAGCGGCGACCTCGAGCCCTTCGGTCACCTGCTGCGCGAGACCACCCTGCCCGGCGGGGAGATCGGTGCCGCCACCGGCATCGAGTTCCGACGCTCCGGAGGCGACCCGGCCGGTCGCCCACGGGGCGGCGCTGGTGCCGGGCGCGGCCGCCCAGCGGCGTACCGTGGGACGGTGAGCAGCGCCCTTCCCGCCCCCGACCGGGTCACCGCCGACTGGCGGACCCTGGACTCCGTCGACGCGCTCGTGGCGCTCCTCGGCGAGCCCACCGCGCGTGCTCGCGACAAGGGTCGCGACCGCCTCCTCGACGTGGACCGCGAGTGGCTGGCGGCGGCGCCGTTCTGCGTGCTGTCGACCTCGGACGCGACCGGCCGGTGCGACTCCTCGCCCAAGGGCGACCCGGCCGGGATGCTGGTGCACGTCCTGGACGAGCGGACCGTCGCGATCGCCGAGCGACCGGGCAACCGGCGGGCCGACGGCTACCGCAACATCCTGCAGAACCCGCACGTCGGGCTGCTCTTCATGATCCCCGGCCGCGGCGACACCCTGCGCGTCAACGGTCGTGCGCGGCTGGTGACCGACGCGCCGTTCTTCGACGAGATGGCCGTGCGCGGCGCCCGGCCGGTGCTGGCCGTGGTCGTCGACGTGGAGGAGGTCTTCTTCCACTGCGCGAAGGCGTTCCTGCGCTCGGGGCTCTGGCAGCCCGAGACCTGGGAGCCGGAGGCGCGGGTGCCCCGGCGAGCGGTGATCGCCTCGCAGGTCGAGGGCGCCGGCCCCGTCGAGGAGCTCGACGCCTACTACGGCCCGTCCTACGCGGAGGGCCTCTACTGATGTACCCCTTCCTCAAGGGGCACGGCACCGAGAACGACTTCGTGCTGCTGCCCGACCACGACGGCACCGTCCACGGCGGGCTCTCGCCCGAGGCGTGGTCGGCGCGGGTGCGCGCGCTGTGCGACCGGCGAGCCGGCATCGGGGGCGACGGGGTGCTGCGGGTGGTGCGCGGCGAGGACGGCCACTGGTTCATGGACTACTGGAACGCCGACGGGTCGGTCTCGGAGATGTGCGGCAACGGCATCCGGGTCTTCGCGCGGCACCTGGTCGCCGAGGGCCTCGTGCCCGGCGACGAGCCGATCCCGGTGCAGACGCGCGACGGCGTGAAGACGATCGTCGTGGACGGCGAGGACATCACCGTCGACATGGGCGAGCCGCAGGTGCTCGGCCAGACGTCGGTGTCGATCGGCCGCGCCACCTGGGCGGCCACCCATGTCGACATGGGCAACCCGCACGCGGTGGCGTTCGTGGAGTCGCTCGACCCTGCCGGGCCCGTGGGGACGCTGCTGACCGCACCGGAGCACGACCCCGCGGTCTACCCGCACGGGGTCAACGTCGAGCTGGTCGTGGCGGTGGCCCCCGGTCACGTCGCCATGCGCGTCCACGAGCGCGGCTCCGGCGAGACCCGCTCCTGCGGCACCGGTGCCTGCGCGGTCGCGGTCGCCGCCGCGTTGCGCGACGGAGCGGGTCGCGAGGGGACCGGGCCCGGGTCGGCGTACACCGTCGACCTGCCCGGCGGCACCCTTCGCATCGAGTGGACCGAGGCCGGGCGCATCCTGATGACCGGGCCGGGCGTGATCGTGGCGCGTGGGGAGACCGATCTGTAGGGGAAGGTCTGACTGACGTCAGTCCGACCTTGCATGGTGCGGTCGAACCTTCGACCGCGATCGCGAAGGTCTGACCGTCATCAGTCGAACCTTCCACCCCCCGACCCCCAGGGACCGTGACAGTGGAACTGTCTCGATCGCCAACCCGCGGGTGACGCAGGTCTCGGCACCCGCTAGGTTCCGAGCCATGGACATCACCGGATCCACCGCCATCGTCACCGGCGGCGCCTCGGGCATCGGCGCGGCCGCGGCCCGCCAGCTGGCCGCCAAGGGTGCCACCGTCGTCATCGCCGACCTCCAGGCCGACAAGGGCGAGGCCCTGGCCGAGGAGATCAAGGGCGTCTTCGCGCAGGTCGACGTGACCAACACCGACCAGATCAAGGCCGCGGTCGACGCCGCCACCGCGATCGCCCCGCTGCGCGCGGTCGTGAACTCCGCCGGCATCGGCTGGGCCCAGCGCACCATCGGCCGCGACGGCGAGTTCGACTCCGCCCACGACCTCGAGGCCTACCGCAAGGTGATCGCGATCAACCTGATCGGCACCTTCGACGTGACCCGCCTCGCCGCGACCGCCATGAGCCGCAACGAGCCCGACGCCGACGGCTGCCGTGGCGCCATCGCCAACCTGACGAGCGTGGCCGCGTTCGACGGCCAGATCGGCCAGGCGGCGTACTCCTCCTCCAAGGGCGGCGTCGTCGGCATGACCCTGCCGGTCGCGCGCGACCTGTCCTCGGCCGGCATCCGCCTCAACACCATCGCCCCGGGCCTGATCGACACCCCGATCTACGGCGAGGGCGAGCAGGCGGAGGCGTTCAAGGCCAAGCTCGGCGAGAGCGTGCTGTTCCCCAAGCGCCTCGGCGAGCCCGAGGAGCTCGCGAGCATGGTCGTGGAGACCATCATCAACTCCTACATGAACGCCGAGGTCATCCGCGTCGACGGCGGCATCCGGATGCCTCCCAAGTGAGCTCCTGAGCACCCGAGTCGTGCCCCTGAGCGCGCGCCATGGCGCCCGCTCAGGGGCACGACCCATGTGCGGGGCCCGTCACAGGTCGATGACCAGGTCCGTCCGCTCGGCGGCCGCCTCGACCAGCGCCGCGTTCGGGTCGTCCACGGCCCGCACCCAGGCCTCGGCCTCGTCCGGGCTCTTGCCGAACGCCACGTGCCGGTCCACCAGGCGCGATCGGCGCAGCGCCGGATCGACGCGCAGGTGCCACACCGCGTCCAGCTGGGCCCGCACCGCCTGCCACCGCGGCTCGTCGAGCAGCAGGTAGTTGCCCTCGGTCACGACGACCGGCGCCGATCCCGGCACCGGCAGCGCGCCGGCGATCGGCTGCTCCAGGTCGCGCTCGAAGCTCGGAGCCATCACCAGCGGCTCGCGGCCGCGCACGCGGGCCAGCAGGGCGGCGTACCCCTCGGCGTCGAAGGTCTCCGGCGCCCCCTTGCGATCCAGCAGCCCGCGCCGCGCGAGCTCGACGTCGGCGATGTGGAAGCCGTCCATCGGCACCACGACCGCGCCCCACGCCGACGCCAGCCGCGCCGCGAGCGTCGACTTCCCGACGCCCGGAGCGCCGGTCAGCCCGAGCAGCCGCCCGTCGAAGCCGGCACGCAGCGCGTCGAGATCCATCTGCTCAGGCTGCCAGAGCAGGCGGGACTAAACCCGTTCGCCGCGGCGTTGGAACAGACCTACTCTGGAGGTATATGAGCAACGCACGTGACACCGCCCCGGACCTCTCCGACGGCTTCTCGCTCGCCGACGAGCTGGAGGAGACCGACGCCTGGGAGGACGATCCCGCCGACGAGGACGCTGCCGGGGCCGACGGGTTCGAGTCGGGGTACGCCGACGAGCCCGACCCCGAGGAGCCGACGGTCGGCGCGATGGAGCTCGCCGAGCGCCACCAGCTGCGCCGCGTCGCCGGACTGCGCACCGAGCTCGAGGACATCACCGAGGTCGAGTACCGCCAGCTCCGGCTCGAGCGGGTCGTCCTCGTGGGCGTCTGGACCGAGGGCACCACGCAGGACGCCGAGAACTCGATGGCCGAGCTCGCGCTGCTCGCCGAGACCGCCGGCTCGGAGGTGCTCGAGGCGATCTACCAGCGCCGGCAGAGCCCCGACCCGGCGACGTACGTCGGCCGCGGCAAGGTCGAGGCGATCGGCGAGATCGTCCGGGCGACCGGCGCCGACACCGTCATCTGCGACGGCGAGCTCGCGCCCAGCCAGCTGAGGAACCTCGAGGACCGGCTCAAGGTCAAGGTCGTCGACCGGACCGCGCTGATCCTCGACATCTTCGCCCAGCACGCGAAGTCCAAGGAGGGCCAGGCCCAGGTCGAGCTGGCGCAGCTGCAGTACATGAAGCAGCGCCTGCGCGGCTGGGGTGGCAACCTCTCCCGCCAGGCCGGTGGCCGTGCCGCCGGCGGTGACGGCATCGGTGGTCGTGGCCCCGGTGAGACCAAGATCGAGACCGACCGCCGCCGCATCAACGACCGCATCGCCAAGCTCCGGCGCGAGCTCAAGGGCATGAAGGTCACCCGCGACGCCAAGCGCAGCCAGCGGCAGGCCAACCAGGTCCCGAGCGTGGCCATCGCCGGCTACACCAACGCCGGCAAGTCCAGCCTGCTCAACCGGCTGACCACCGCCGGGGTGCTCGTCGAGGACGCGCTGTTCGCGACCCTCGACCCGACCACCCGGCGCACCACCACCGCCGACGGCCGCGTCTACACGATGAGCGACACCGTCGGCTTCGTGCGGCACCTGCCCCACCAGCTGGTCGAGGCGTTCCGCTCGACGCTGGAGGAGGTCGCCGACGCCGACCTGCTGCTGCACGTGGTCGACGGCTCGCACCCCGACCCCGAGGGCCAGATCGCGGCGGTCCGCGAGGTGCTCGCCGACATCGACGCCACCGACGTGCGCGAGCTGATCGTCATCAACAAGGCCGACGCCGCCGACCCGATGGTCATCGCGCGCCTCCAGGCCCGCGAGCCGCACACCGTCGTGGTGTCGGCGAAGACCGGTCAGGGCATCGCCGAGGCGCTGGCCCGGGTCGAGGCCGAGCTGCCGCGCCCGGCGATCGAGTTCGAGGTGCTGCTGCCCTACAGCCGCGGCGACCTCGTCGACAAGATCCACCGCGCCGGCGAGATCGAGTCGATCGAGCACACCGCGGACGGCTCGCTGGTCCGTGGTCGCGCGGGCGAGTCGCTGGCCGGGGAGCTGGCGCAGTACGCCGTCGCGCCCCAGTCCTGAGCGCCAGTCCTGAGCACCAGTCCCGGCCATCAGCCACGATCCGGTCACGGTTCGGCGCTGATCGCCGTCTTCGGCTGCGCCGGGGCGGCCCCGGGCCGCACCATGGGGCCATGGCCTTCCGGGGGGCGCGGCGTGAGCCGGCGGAGCAGAGCGGGCGACCGCACCGTCGTCTTTCGGTCGTGGCGCTCGCCGCGGTGCTCGTGGCCCTGTCGGTGGTCGTCGTGACCGGCCGCGCGACCGGCTCCGGGCCGACCCGGTGCGAGACGTTCGCCGCCGACTCGGCGGCCCGCGCGGGCGCGGTGTCCGGGGCGGGGGAGGACCTGCTGGTCATCGGCGACTCCTGGACCGCCGGTCTCGGTCTCGACGAGCCGACCCGGTCCTGGACCGTCCGGCTGCCCGGGCGCGTGCACACCGCCGGCTTCTCCGGCTCCGGGTTCAGCGCCGGCGCCTCGGGCTGCGGCCCGCAGGTGTCGTTCGCGGCGCGGGCGAGGGCGGCGCTGCGTCCGCTGCCCGCGGGTACGCCGGTGGTCGTGGCGGGCGGCCTCAACGACTGGGACATGTCCGCGGCGGAGATCACCGCAGGGTTCGAGCGGCTCCTCGGCCAGCTCGACGGCCACCCGCTGACCGTCGTCGGGCCCGCGGCCGCGCCGGCGCGGTCGGCGTACGTCCCGCGGGTCGAGGGCGTGCTCGAGCGGCTCTGCGCGGAGCACGGTGTGCGGTTCGTGGCGGTGAGCGACCTGTCGCTGGACTACCTCCCGGACCTGCTGCACCTCACCCCGGCCGGTCACGCCGCGTTCGGTGACGCGGTGGCCGTGAGGTTGTCCACAGACGCCTGACGGCGAGGCGGGGAACGTCCCCGGCCGCGACTAGGGTGCTCGGCGTGAGTGAGCCGAGGACCAGCGTCAGCGCCGTGCTGGAGACGGCCGTGACCGCCCTCGGCGGTGCCACCCGTGAGGGCCAGGTGCAGATGGCCGAGGAGGTCGGTCGGGCGCTGGCCGACGACCAGCACCTGCTCGTCCAGGCCGGCACCGGCACCGGCAAGTCGTTGGCCTACCTCGTGCCCTCCCTGCTGCACGACAAGCGGGTGGTCGTGGCGACCGCGACGCTCGCGCTGCAGCACCAGCTCGTCGAGCGTGACGTGCCGCGGCTGATGGAGGCGATGAAGGGCCAGGACGGTGTCGACACCTCCTACGCCGTGCTCAAGGGTCGCTCCAACTACGCCTGCCTCCACCGCGTGCGCGAGGGCGTGCCCGACGACCAGGGGGCGCTCGTCCAGCTGCCCGAGGGGTCGATGGGGCAGAAGGTCCTCGAGCTGCGCGCGTGGGCCGAGGAGGACGCCGAGAACGGCGGGTCCGGCGAGCGCGACAACGCCCCTCGCCACACCGAGCGGGAGTGGCGCCAGGTCTCCGTCGGCCATCGTGACTGCCTGGGCGCGCAGCGCTGCCCGTTCGGCCAGGAGTGCTTCGCCGAGCTCGCGCGGGAGAAGGCGCACCGCTCGCACCTGATCATCACCAACCACTCGCTGCTGGCCATCGACGCCATCGAGGGCGTCCCGATGATCCCGGAGTACGACGCCGTCGTGATCGACGAGGCGCACGAGCTCGTCGCCCGGGTGACCCAGGCGGCCACCGACGAGCTCACGGCCCCCGACGTGGAGCGGGCGGCGCGACGCGCGCGCAAGCACGTCTCCGCGGAGGGCGCGAGCAACCCCGCCGACGACCTCGCTGACGCGGGTGAGGCGCTGCGCGACGCGATCACGACCGCCTCGCCGGGGCGGTTCGAGGTGCTGCCCGAGCAGCTCGGCGACGCCCTGCAGCTGGTGCGCGACGCGGCCCGTGCGTGCGTCTCGGCGTTCCCGAAGGAGAAGCCGGGGGAGGGCGACGGAGACCCCGGGCGCCAGCAGGCCAAGGGCTCGGTGCAGGACGTCTTCGCCGTCGCCGAGCGGATGGCCGCCGACCTGGAGTCCGACGTGCTGTGGCTCTCCGAGGGCGGGGAGCGCTCCGCGCCGCGGCTGTGCGTGGCGCCGCTGCAGGTGTGGGGCCAGATGCGCGACAAGCTGCTCACCGACAAGACCGTCGTGATGACCTCGGCGACGCTGATGCTCGGCGGTGACTTCTCCTCGGTCGCCACCTCCGTGGGGCTCAAGCCCTCGGAGCGGGTCGTCGACGGAGGGTCGGTCCCTGAGGGCGACGGGGTCCTGCCGTGGCGCGGGGTCGACGTGGGCTCGCCCTTCGACTATGGCCGCCAGGGCATCCTCTACGTCGCCCGGCACCTCCCGCCGCCGGGCCGCGACGGCCTCGTGAAGGCCCAGCTCGACGAGATCGCCGAGCTCGTCGACGCCGCCGACGGCCGCACGCTGGGGCTGTTCTCCTCGCGCCGGGCCGCGGAAGCGGCGGCCGAGGCGGTCCGCGAACGGCTGCCGCACCTGACGACCCTGGCCCAGGGCGACGCCCAGCTGCCCGAGCTGGCGAAGCAGTTCGTCGAGGACCACCACACCGTCCTGTTCGGCACCCTCTCGCTGTGGCAGGGCCTCGACGTCCCCGGCGACACCTGCCAGCTGGTGCTCATCGACCGCATCCCCTTCCCGCGCCCCGACGACCCACTGATGAGTGCGCGGCAGAAGGCCGCCGACAAGGCCGGCGGCAACGGCTTCATGCAGGTCGCGGCCGCCCACGCCGCGCTGCTGATGGCCCAGGGCGCCGGCCGCCTGATCCGCACCACCACCGACCGCGGCGTCGTCGCCGTGCTCGACCCGCGGCTCGCGACGGCCCGCTACGGCTCCTTCCTCAAGGCGAGCCTGCCGCCCATGTGGACGACCACCGACCCCGCCGTCGTACGCCAGGCCCTCACGCGGCTCGCCGCCTCCGCCGGCTGAGCCGCGGGGTGCCAGCGGGCCCGGGATCACGACGTTCTGCAGGAGAAACGGCTATCTGGCCTGCAGAACGTCATGATCGAGCGGCGGTGCGTGGTCAACCGTCCGCGCCCGTCGGTCCGTTGATGCCTCACCGCTCCCGGTGCGGCCGTGGTGGGGCGGTGCGTGGGCAACCGACCCCCGAGACCGGTCGGTTGGTGGCTCACCGCTCCTGTGGTCGACCTCAGATCCGGGGCTTGCCGTCGTACCTCTTCTTCGGCGTGCGCATCCCGAAGAACTTCGCCACGGTGGGCGCCACGTCGACGGTGCGGGCGTGGGCGGAGGAGACCTTGCCGGCCTTGACCGCGGGGTGCCCGCCGCCGATGAAGAACGGGATCGACCGGGTCGCGGGGTGGCCGTGGTTGCCGGGGATCGGGTTGTTCGTGACCGGGTTGGGGTCGGAGAAGCGCCAGCCGGCCTGGCAGAACACCACGACGTCGCCGGACTCCGGGCCCAGCCGCAGCCACGGCGTACGCCGGTCCCAGGCCTTCAGCACGCCCGATGTCGCCTCGGCGATCTGCTGGATGCGCTTGACCGCCTTGTCGAGCTTGCCCTTTGGGCCGGTCCAGTAGACGAGGTCGGCGCCGCCGTTGTCGGCGATGACGACGTTGCCTGCCAGCAGCGGGTCCTCGTCCATCGCGCCCTGCAGCGTGATCACGTTGGTGGGGATCGACCAGTCCATCGAGTGGTCGGCGAGGACGATGACCATCGAGTGCTCCCACGCACCGCTGGACTTCAGCCCGTCGATGAACTGCCCGACGAGCAGGTCGGTGTCGAGCAGCGCCGCCTGCCGCAGCAGCCGCAGGTTGGTGCCGGTGAAGTCGGTGTGGCCGACCCGGTCGATGTCGCCGAGGTTGACGAAGACCAGGTGCGGGTCGAGCTCCTCGACCATCGAGGTGAGCGCGTTGTAGGTCAGCAGGTCCGGTGCGTGACCGGAGACAGGGATGTAGAGCTCGGGCTCCCAGCGGTGGGTGGCCCGCTCGCCGAAGACGCCGACGAGGTACTCCTTGCTCAGCACCGTGCCGGTGGTGAAGCCACGCCTGTTGAGCCGCTCGATGATCGTCTTGACCCGGATGTCGCTGGGCTGGTCCATGTCGCGGATCTCGCCGAGCTCGCGGTCGTAGAAGGAGTTGGCCGGCACGCCCGAGCGGTCGGGCCGCACGCCGGTCATCATCATCACGTGGTTGGGGATCGTCTCCATGACCGGCATGGAGGTCGCCCGCGGCCACCACATCCCGCCCTCGCGCAGCGCGTGCAGGTTGGGCGTGAGGGTCGGCTCGATCTCGTCGGGGCGGCAGCCGTCGGTGACCAGCACGTAGCAGCGCTTCTTGGTCCTCGGGCTCGCGGCGTCGGCCGGGGCAGCCGCGCCGAGAGCGCTGGAGAACGCCAGGCCGGACGCGGCGGCGGTGAGGACGGTCCGACGGCTGGCGCGGATCTCCTCGAGCCGCCGGGCGGCGCGCTCGGGGGAGCCGGTGAGGGGGGCGTCCTGGCACATCACGCCTCCAAGGGGGCGTCGACGGCGGTGACCCGGCCGGTCCCGGCGATCGTCTCGTACGACGTCGACCACTCGATCGAGGTGTTCGCGTCGTCCCGGGCGCCGATGACGTACCAGTCCATCTGCGCCCGCTCGGGGGTGATGTCGAGGACGGAGTACCCGTGGTTGTCGAAGTCGAGGTACTTGATGTGCCGGTTGTTGGCCAGGATCGCCGTCTCCACCAGCGGCGTCAGCTGCGGGGCGCCGGTGATGTCCTTGAGGTTGTTGGACGTGACCGAGGAGCACACGAACTCCACGCCGTAGGAGTCCCCGTAGAGCGGCTGCGTGGAGGTGTCCATCGGCAGCTCGCAGGCCCAGCCGGAGTGGATGTCGCCGGTGACGAACAGGACGTCCTTGACCTGGTGGTCGCGGATGTGGCCGAGCACCTCGCGCCGATCGGCGGTGTAGCCGTCCCACTGGTCGACGTTGTAGGGCGCCCCGTCGGCGGGGAGGATGCCGGTCACGTCGTTGATCGGGTCGATGAGGTCGTTGGGCAGGTCGCCGAAGGTGACCGGCGCGATCATCACCGGGTTGCCGATCACCTTCCACTGCGGGGCGTGGTCGCCGCGCGTCAGCGACTCCTTGAGCCACGCCATCTGCTTCTTGCCGGTGATCGAGCGGGACGGGTCGCTGACGGTGGCGTCGACGCCGGGCAGGGCGGCCTGCTCGTCGCGGTAGGTGCGCAGGTCGAGCATGGAGACCTCGGCGAGCTGGCCGAAGCGCATCCGGCGGTAGAAACGGGTGCCGTCGCCCAGCGCGGCGGTGCCGTCCATGCGGACCGGCATCCACTCGTCGTACGCGCGGTGGGCGCGGGCGCGCCGCTTCTTGTAGTCGCCCTCGGACTCGTCGTGGTTCTCCGCGCCGGCCTTCCACTGGTCGTTGGTGACCTCGTGGTCGTCCCAGGTGAGGATCCAGGAGTAGCGCGCGTGCAGGGCCTGCAGGTCGGGGTCGAGCTTGTAGCTGGCGTGCCGGCGGCGGTAGTCCTCCAGGCTCACCATCTCGTGCGGCGGGTCGTGCGGGCGGACCACGACGTTGTCCTGGCCCATGCCGTAGCCGCTGGTGGGGTACTCGTAGAGGTAGTCGCCCAGGTGCAGGATCGCGTGCAGGTCCTGGCGCGCTGCGAGGGCGCGGTAGGGCGTGAAGAACCCGGCCTCGAGGTTGGAGCAGGACACGACACCGAAGCGCAGGTTGTCCAGTGCGGCCCGCTTGCGGGGTGCGGTGCGCAGTCGCCCGACGGGGCTCTTCTGGCCCAGGGCGATGAACCGGTAGTGGTACTCCTTGCCTGGCTTGAGGCCCTTGGCGTCGAGCTTGACGGTGTGGTCGCGACCCGCGCTGGTGCGGAACCTGCCCTTGCGGACGATCTTGTTGAACCTCGCGTCCTTCGCGACCTGCCAGGTCACCGTGACCGGCTTGCCCTTGCCCGAGCCGGGGGTCGCCGAGGGCGTGGGGGTGACGCGGGTCCAGATGACCACGCGCCGCGGCAGCGGGTCGCCGGAGGCGACACCGTGCTGGAAGACCTCGTGACCGGCCTTCCCGCGATCGGCGGCGCCGGTCTGCCCGGACTCCTCGGCGTCGGCCGCGCGTACGCCGGTGCCGAGCACGCCGACGGCGGCGGCTCCCGCGGCGCCGGTCGCGAGGACGGTGCGGCGGGGGAGCGAGGACGAGGCGGGGGGAGCCGTGGTGGGGGTGGTCGGCGTGGTCTTCGTCGAGGTCACGCCCCATCCAACGACACAGCCCGGTGTTTCGTGACGGTTTCGACGGTGTGAGCACCGTCCGTTCACCCGGGGGTCGCGAGATGGTCGAGGTGCGAGGCGCGCCAGCGACGAGCGGGCGTCGAGACCCACCCGCCGCCGGCGTACCCCTCAGACCTTGCGCAGGACCGCGGTGACGATGCCGAGGATCGTGGCGTGGGTGCCGTCGATGGGCTCGAACGCCTCGTTGTGCGGCATCAGCCAGACCTGCCCGTTCTTGCGGGAGAAGGTCTTGACCGTCGCCTCGCCGTCGATCATGGCGGCGACCATCTGACCGTTCTCGGCGGTGTTGGCCTGGCGGATCACGACGTAGTCGCCGTCGCAGATCGCGGCGTCGATCATCGACTCACCGCGCACCTCGAGGAGGAAGAGCTGGCCGTCACCGACGAGCTGCTTGGGCAGCGGGAAGACGTCCTCGACCTGCTCCTCGGCGAGGATCGGCGCGCCGGCGGCGATCCGGCCGAGCATCGGCACGTAGGACGCGGCGGGCAGGGTGTCGCCGACGCCGGTCTCGTCGAAAGAGCTCTCGCCGGCCGAGGAGATCGCACGGCGGGCGGCCATCGACTCGGGCAGGAAGACCTCCAGGGCGCGCGGGCGGCTGCCGTCGCGCTTGATGAAGCCCTTCTCCTCGAGCACCTTGAGCTGGTGGGCCACCGAAGAGGTGCTGGTCAGGCCGACGGCCTGTCCGATCTCGCGCATGCTGGGCGGGTAGCCGCGGTGAGCCACCGAGTCGCGGATCGTCTCGAGCACCTTGGTCTGGCGCGGGGTGAGGCCGCTGGCGTCGGGCGGGCCGTCGGGGAGCGCGCTCACGCCGGGGGCGGCGTCGTCGTGGCTGGTCGCCATGGGGGTCCTCCTCGTCACGGCCACCGGGGGAGCGGGTCCCGGCGGCACGGCCTGCGTCGTGGTGTGCCCACGCTATGACTGATCCATCCCGTGATCAAACATGTGTTCGAATCGGCGTGTCGAGCACACTCGGGCCATGACGCCTCCTACCGTCCCCACCGCCCCGACCGGACGCAGCGCGGTGGTGACCGGCGCGGCACGCGGCATCGGTCGTGGCATCGCCGAGCGCCTCGTCTCACAGGGGTACGCCGTCGTCGTCACCGACGTCGACGCGGCCGCCGTCCAGGCGACCGCGGCCGAGATCGGGGCGGTCGCCGGGCTGGCCCACGACGTGCGCGACCCGGCGGCACACCGCCATGTCGCAGAGGTAGCGGCCGGGCACGGTCGGCTGGCGGCGTGGTTCAACAACGCGGGGGTCGGTGACGACGGCCGCCTCTCCGAGCTCTCCGAGGACCAGGTGCGACGCCTGGTCGAGGTCAACCTCCTGGGTGTGCTGTGGGGGATGCGCGCCGCGCTGGAGGCCTTCGCCGGCCCCGGCGGCGACGGCTCCGGGGACATCGTCAACACCGCCTCGCTGTCCGGGCTCGGTCCGGTGCCGGGCTACAGCGTGTACGCCGCGACGAAGGCCGCCACCGTGTCGGCCACGATGTCCGTGGCGGCCGAGTCGCCGCGCCGGGTGCGGGTCCACGCGATCTGCCCCGACGGGGTGCAGACGGCGATGCTCGACGAGCAGGACCCCGAGGGGCTCGGAGCGGCCCTGGTCCACTCCGGTGGTCGCATCCTGACCGTCGAGGAGATCGCCGAGCTGGCCGTGGGACTGGTGGGCACCGGCCGGGTCGTCCGCACGGTGCCGGTCTGGCGTGGCGCCCTGATGCGCACGATCTCCCTGGCGCCAGGGGTCGCCGCCAAGGGCACCGCGCTCTTCGCGGCGCAGGGGCGTCGGGCGCTGCGGCGGGGCTGACCCGCGCTGCTCGTCGGAGGGGGTCGAACATTTGTTCGCTCGACCCCTTGATCTCGTTCGAACACCTGATCTAGTCTCGTACACGTGTTCGATCGAACTGGTGGTCGAGCCGTCGGCCCCAGGCCCTCCCGGTCCTCCCTGATCGGGACTGTCGGTGGTCGTCGGTAGACATCGGTTCGCAGACCCACTCCGACTTCCCCAGGAGATCCCGATGAGCACCATGGTCCTTCCCGCAGTCCACACCTCGACCCGCCTCGGCGCTGGGCCCTCGACGGCCGGACACGTCCGACTGACCCGCCGCGGTCGCCTGGCCGTCTTCGTGGTCGGCCTGCTGGTGGCCGTGGCGATCGCGGTCGCCTTCGCCGGCGGCTCTGTCGCGACCTCGGAGAAGGGCGAGCCCGTGCCCACCGACACGATCGTCGTCGGCACCGGTGTGACGCTGTGGGACATCGCCTCGGCGCGGGCCGAGGGCGGCGACGTGCGCGACATGATGTCGACGATCCAGCAGCTCAACCACCTCGACAGCGGCATGCTCGTCGCCGGTCAGCGCCTGCGGGTGCCGGCCGCCGGCTGAGCGACCGAGCGTTTCGGCAGCACAGGCAGCCACCAGACTTCGCCGGTCGATTCGACCCCGGCCGGCGAAACCACGGGGAAGACGAGGGGCGGGCCCACGGCGGGCCCGCCCCTCGGTGGTGTCTGGGGTTGCAAGGTCTGACCGATGTCAGTCAGACCTTCGGGTTCGCGCTCGAACCTTCGACCGCGATCCTCACGGTGGGACTGACGTCAGTCAGACCCTTCCGGCGCCCGTCGTCTGCAGGGGCGACGACATGCTCAGCGGGCGGCCCGCTTGCCCCCCTTGGGTCGTGGCGGCGCCGGGTCCTCGCCCGGGGCGGCCGCGGGCGCCACGAGCCCCAGGATGCGCAGCAGGCGAGCCGCGAGCATCAGTCCGGCGAAGAGGCAGGCCATCGCGCCGAGGGAGGCGAGCGCCAGGAACCACCAGGCGGCGGCCCTGCCCTCGCGGGCGGTGGTGCCGAAGTCGATGGCGGCCCACACGAGGTATCCCCAGGCGACGACCAGCGCGGTGACGCCGACGGCGTGGACGAGAAGTCGCCGGGTCCGGTGTGGCTGGTCCGGGCGCGGGCCGCTGTGCGATCCGTGCTTCCCCGTGCTCCCGGCCACCGCGCCATTGTTCCCGATGGCCCCAGGAGTCACGCGGCCGAACCGCCGGGGCGGCCGGGTTCACGGCCGGGTTCTCGGGGGGTTCGCGACGGGCGCGCGAGGGGGACGAACGGCCCGCTGGACGGGCTGGAGGACCCTGTCGGGGGGATGGTGCGCGTGGCTAGCCTGGCGCCGTGTCCGACGCCGAGGCCCCGATGGCCCACCTCGAGGTCGAGGTCGAGCGTGCCGTCGTCGTCCACGACGTGGTGCGCGCAGTGGTGGCAGACCTGGTGGCCCTCCCGGACGTCGCGCGGGTGGCGGTGGCGCTGACCGAGGGTGGCGGGCGGCGGCTGCGCTTCTGCTCGGTCCGCCGCGGCGAGGGGCCGCCGACCGAGCTGGACTGGTGCCACATCGACGCCTACGACGATGTGCCGCTCAACGATGTGGTCCGCACAGGCCGCCCGATCCTGGCCGCGCTCACCACGCTGGAGGAGCGCTGGCCCTGGCTGGCCGAGCAGGAGACAGCGGCGGGCAACGTCGCGGCCGCGGTCGTCCCGTTGCTGGGCGCGAGCGCCCGGCTCGGAGGGCTGTTCCTGCTCTACGACCGGCCGCAGGAGTTCGGACCCGAGCAGCGTGAGCAGCTCGAGGGCCTGGCCCGGCGTACCTCGGCGGCGCTGCACGAGGTGAGCGCCCGCCGCTCCGGTCACGCCGACGACGCGCTCGAGGAGGTGCTGGACGGCGGGTCGGCGGTGGAGCACGCCGGACGCACCGCCAGCCTGCGCCTGCTGCCCGAGCCCACCGCGCCGCGCGAGGCCCGGGCGTTCCTGGCGGCGGAGCTGCGCCACTGGGGCGTCGACGACGACATCGTCGAGACCGCCCAGCTGTGCCTGTCCGAGGTCGTCACCAACGCCGTCCACCATGCCCGGACCGTCGCGGACCTGCGCATCTCGGTCGAGGAGGCCGTCCTGACCGTGGTCGTGCGCGACTTCGGGGCGGGCGCCGACGTGGTGGCCCCGCTGGATGGCGAGGACCCGTTGGTGGTCTACGGCCGGGGCCTGATGCTGGTGGAGGCGATGACCGACCGGTGGGGCTCCGAGCACGACGCCGGCGGCACGACGGTGTGGTTCTCCATCGACCTCGCGGAGGACTCCGCGCCCTGACGACCCGCAGGCCCGACTCCGTCGAGTCGCGAGGCCCGCTGCCGCCGGCCGTGCTTCACTGTGGCGCCAGTCACACGTGCGGAGGTCTTGATGAACGACTCGGTGCTGATCAGCGTGGGTCTCCCGATCGCCTTGGCGATCATCATGTTCGGGCTCGGCCTCTCCCTGGAGGTCGGTGACTTCCGACGGGTGGCGCGCACCCCGCGCGCGGTGGTGGTCGCCCTGGGGCTGCAGGTGCTGGTCCTGCCCGTCATCGCCTTCGGCCTGGTGGTCGCCTTCGACCTCGACCCGTTGCTGGCGGTGGGCGTGATGCTGCTCGCGGCCTCACCGGGCGGCACGACCGCCAACCTGTTCAGCCACCTCTTCCGCGGCGACGTCGCGCTCAACATCACGCTGACGGCGATCAACTCCGTCCTGGCGGCCGTGACGATCCCCCTGGTCACCAACCTGGCCATCGGCTACTTCGACACCGACGGCGACCTGGGGCTGCAGTGGTCGAAGGTCGTGCAGGTCATCGCCATCGTGCTGGTCCCCGTGGCTGTCGGGATGCTGGTGCGCCGCTGGTCGCGGGAGTTCGCCGCGCGTGCCGACAAGCCGGTGCGGGTCTTCTCGATCGTGGTGCTCGTGGCCGTCGCCGTGGGTGCGTTGCTGGGGGAGCGGGAGAACCTCGGGGACTACCTGCGGCAGGTGGGCCTGGTCACCGGCCTGCTGTGCGTGCTCAGCCTCAGCCTCGGGTACGCCGGCGCGCGGCTGGCTCGCCTCGAGCAGCCGCAGGCCGTGGCCAGCTCGATGGAGGTCGGCATCCACAACACCACCGTGGCGCTGACCATCGCCCTCTCGGTGCTCGACAGCACCGAGGTGGCGATCCCCGCCGCGGTCTACTCGATCCTCATGTACGTCCTCGCGACGGCGTTCGGGTTCCTCATCACCCGCGGGGTCCGCGGAGCCGACCGGGTGGGTGTCTGACCCTCGCCCCTGGCCGGTCTGCGGCCCTCCCGTGAAGGTCGCGACACGCCCGTCCTGGCGGTGACTCGATGCGCCGACAGGGCGCTGACCTGCGGCTTTGCGACGGGTGTGATCCAGATGACGTCAATCTCGTCGGTCCACTTGCGTGCCTAGTGATCGAGGCGTACGGTTCCCACTACATCTAGTACTTACACGGATGTAGTTATCCACATCTAGTTCACAGAGCCGGGGTGGAAGACTCACATCTCCCTCGTGGTTCTCCACAGGGAGAGCCCCGATCTCCACATCGACTGCACACCCCTGAGCCAGGGGTGTCGCTGCCGCGCCCGCGACCCGTTTCGACCATCCGATCACGTGAAGGAGCCTCGCTGTGCACTGCCCGTACTGCCGAGCCACCGACACCCGGGTGCTCGACTCGCGGGTCGCCGAGGACGGCGGGTCGATCCGCCGCCGGCGTACCTGCTCCACGTGCGAGCGACGGTTCACCACCGTCGAGCTGATGCAGCTGACCGTGGTCAAGCGCTCGGGCGCCACCGAGCCGTTCGTCCGCGAGAAGGCTGTCTCCGGTGTCCGCAAGGCCTGCAAGGGCCGACCGGTCTCCGAGGACCAGCTCGCCTGCCTGGGCCAGGAGGTCGAGGACGCGCTGCGCAACGCCGGCGCCGCCGAGATCCCCGCCCACGAGGTCGGGCTGGCCATCCTGGGCCCGCTGCGCCGCCTCGACGAGGTCGCCTACCTCCGCTTCGCCTCCGTCTACCGGGCCTTCAGCTCCGCGGCGGACTTCGAGGCCGAGATCGCGATGCTGCGCGAGACCGGCGACGTGGCCTCGGCGGTCGAGGAGGTCGCCCCGCGACCGTCTCGAGACCCCGAGCCCGCCCCTCAGCCCACGGGCTGACACAGACCGCCCGGCAGGTAGTGGGGAAGCTGCCTGCCGGGCGCACCAATCCCTCTCCCCACCACCCGCGCACCAGCGCAGCACGACTGTCGGTGGCCGGACCGAGACTGGCCACCGACGACCCACCACCCCACCCCTCAGACCGGGAACAGAGGAGCACCACCATGACCGAGACGGTGAGCGGCGCAGGATCGCAGGCGAAGGCCGGAGCAGGCCTCGTCATCGAGCGCGTCTTCAGCACCGAGGGTACCCACCCCTACGACGAGCTGACCTGGGAGCGCCGCGACGTCGTCCAGACCAACTGGAAGACCGGCGAGACCGTCTTCGAGCAGAAGGGCGTGGAGTTCCCCTCCACCTGGTCGGTCAACGCCTCGACCATCGTCACGACCAAGTACTTCCGCGGCGCGGTGGGCAGCGAGGCGCGGGAGTGGAGCCTCAAGCAGCTCATCGACCGCGTGGTGAAGACCTACACCAAGGCCGGCATCGACCACGGCTACTTCGCCACCGACGCCGACGCCGAGCTCTTCGAGCACGAGCTGACCTGGCTGCTGGTCAACCAGTACTTCTCCTTCAACTCCCCGGTCTGGTTCAACGTGGGCACCCCGAGCCCGCAGCAGGTCTCGGCCTGCTTCATCCTCTCCGTCGACGACTCGATGGACTCGATCCTGAACTGGTACAAGGAGGAGGGCTTCATCTTCAAGGGCGGCTCCGGTGCCGGCCTCAACCTTTCCCGCATCCGCTCCTCCAAGGAGCTCCTCTCCTCCGGCGGCACCGCCTCGGGCCCGGTCTCCTTCATGCGTGGTGCCGACGCCTCCGCGGGCACCATCAAGTCCGGTGGCGCCACGCGTCGCGCGGCGAAGATGGTCGTCCTCGACGTCGACCACCCCGACATCGAGGAGTTCGTGCAGACCAAGGCCCGCGAGGAGGACAAGATCCGCGTTCTGCGTGACGCCGGGTTCGACATGGACCTCGGCGGCAACGACATCACCTCGGTCCAGTACCAGAACGCCAACAACTCCGTGCGCGTCAGCGACGAGTTCATGCGCGCGGTCGAGGAGGGCACCGACTTCGGTCTGCGCGCCCGCAAGACCGGCGAGGTCATCGAGACCGTCGACGCCCGCGACCTGTGGCGCAAGATCGCCACCGCCGCGTGGGAGTGCGCCGACCCGGGCCTGCAGTACGACGACACGATCAACGACTGGCACACCAACCCCGAGACCGGGCGGATCACCGCGTCCAACCCGTGCTCGGAGTACATGTCGCTGGACAACTCCTCGTGCAACCTCGCCTCGCTGAACCTCCTGAAGTTCCTCAAGGACGACGACACCTTCGACGCCGAGCTGTTCGCGAAGGCGGTGGAGTTCATCATCACCGCGATGGACATCTCCATCTGCTTCGCCGACTTCCCGACCGAGTCGATCGGCCAGACCACCGTCGACTACCGCCAGCTCGGCATCGGCTACGCCAACCTCGGCGCCCTGCTGATGGCCATGGGCCTGGGCTACGACTCCGAGGGTGGCCGTGCGATGGCCGCGACCATCACCTCGCTGATGACCGGCACCTCCTACAAGCGCTCGGCCGAGCTCGCCGGCGTGGTCGGTCCCTACAACGGATACGCCCGCAACGCCGAGGCCCACAAGCGCGTCATGCGCAAGCACCAGGCCGCCAACGACTCGGTGCGCACCCTGCACGTCAACGACACCGCGACCCACAAGCTGGCGACGGCCGCGTGGGCCGACGTGATCGCGCTGGGTGAGACCAACGGCTTCCGCAACGCGCAGGCCTCGGTGCTCGCGCCCACCGGCACCATCGGCTTCATGATGGACTGCGACACCACCGGCATCGAGCCCGACTTCTCCCTGGTGAAGTTCAAGAAGCTCGTCGGCGGCGGCTCGATGCAGATCGTCAACCAGACCATCCCGCGGGCGCTGAAGAAGCTCGGCTACCAGCCCGAGCAGGTCGAGGCGATCGTCGACTACATCGCCGAGCACGGCCACGTCGTCGACGCCCCCGGTCTGAAGACCGAGCACTACGAGATCTTCGACACCGCGATGGGTGTGCGTGCCCTCAAGCCGATGGGTCACGTGCGGATGATGGCGGCTGCCCAGCCGTTCCTCTCCGGCGCCATCTCCAAGACCGTCAACCTCCCCGAGAGCGCGTCGATCGAGGACGTCGAGGACATCTACTTCCAGTCCTGGAAGCTGGGTCTGAAGGCCACGGCCATCTACCGCGACAACGCGAAGGTCGGCCAGCCGCTCTCGGACGCGAAGGCGAAGAAGAGCGACGCCGCTGCGGACGCCGAGGCCGAGGTCGTCGAGAAGATCGTGGAGAAGGTCGTCTACGCCCCGACCCGCAAGCGCCTGCCGAAGTCGCGCATCTCGCGCACCACCTCCTTCACCGTGGGTGGCGCCGAGGGCTACATGACCTCCGGTGCCCACGACGACGGCGAGCTGGGCGAGATCTTCCTCAAGCTCGGCAAGCAGGGCTCGACCCTGGCCGGCGTGATGGACGCGTTCTCGATCGCGGTCAGCATCGGCCTGCAGTACGGCGTGCCGCTGGAGACCTACGTCTCGAAGTTCACCAACCTGCGCTTCGAGCCGGCCGGTCTCACCGACGACGCTGACGTGCGGATGGCCCAGTCGCTGATGGACTACGTGTTCCGTCGCCTCGCGTTGGACTACCTGCCCTTCGAGTCCCGCCAGGCCCTGGGCATCTACTCGGCCGAGGAGCGCCAGCGCTACCTCGAGACCGGCTCCTACGAGCCCACCGAGGAGACCGGCTCGGCCGCCGAGCTGGTGGAGTCCGCCCCGATCGACAAGGGCGCCCCGGTGGACATCACCATCGAGGAGAAGGCCGCACCGGCGGTCGAGCAGGCCCCCGAGGCCGAGGTCAAGCAGGCCCATACCTCCGCCGAGCTCATGGAGAAGCTGACCGGCACCGCGGTCGACAGCCCGCTCTGCTTCACCTGCGGCACCAAGATGCGCCCGGCCGGCTCCTGCTACGTCTGTGAGGGTTGCGGCAGCACCTCCGGCTGCAGCTGATGTCAGTTCTCATCAGGATGCGACAGCATTCTCACTTCATTGAGACGGATTCTCACGAGAGTGCGACGGATTCTCATTAAGGTGCGACACCGCTAGCAGACTGCAAGCAGAGGGACCGGAGGCCACTAGGCCACCGGTCCCTCTGTCGCTTCTCCAGTGTCCGCTTCTGGCTCCCCTCTGTGTCAAGACACGGCTGGCAGGGGCGTTCTAGGCTGGGGCGTGACGGGCCCCGGAGTGGCCGATCCGAAGAGCCGGTGTTGAGGTTG
>NZ_LUPI01000070.1:0-24471 GCF_001627265.1 Nocardioides sp. REDSEA-S30_B4
GGGCAGGTCAGGGGAGTCGGAGGTCGACGAGGGCGGCGTGGCCGCGGGAGTCGACCTTGATGACCGCCACACCGGTGGACGAGCGCAACGCGTCCTCGACGGCCAGCGCCTCCTCGTCGTGGGCGAACCACGACTCGATCCCGCAGTGCAGGTCCCACCCGTCGCCCTCGCAGGTGAGGTAGGGACCGTCGTCGGGGCGCTGGGTGACCGCGCGGGGAGCGACCCAGACGTCGCCGTCGCGCTGCAGGGGGAGGTACGCCGTCCCGTCGGGGACCCGGCGCCCGGACGGCAGCCCGGGGTAGTCCAGCTGGGCGTAGGCGCCGCGGAACGGGTCGTGCGGGTCGAAGCCGGCGACCTCGAGGAGGTACTCCTCGCCGGTGGCCCACGCCGAGAGCCGCGGTGCGACCGCGACCCCGACGAGCAGCAGCTGGGCGAGCGCGACGACGGCGATCCGGGTGGGGGTGTGGGAGAGCAGTCGCATCGGGACTCCTGGGCGTCGAGGGGTGTCGAGGGTGCCGGGGGTGGCGAGAGGGGCGCGGGAAGGGGTCACAGGGCTGCCGCGACCTGGCGGCGCATCCGGTCGAAGCCGAGCCCGACGGCCACCAGGAGCGCGCCGAGCAGGAGGAACAGCCACGCGCCCTCCAGGACCGGGGCGAAGACGGTGAACGCCTGCAGGGCGGTCGTCGCGACCAGCGCCACGGTCGCCAGGGCGACCAGGCCGGTGGACTCGCGCCAGGTGCCGACCACCGCGACGCCCACGGCGGCGGTCGCGCAGGCCGCGAGGCCGGCGATCGCACGCACGACGTCCTGGCCGGTCGGGTCGCTGGCGGCGTACGTGCCGACCTGCCAGAGGACGAGCCCGGCACCCACGGCCAGGACCGCCACCCCGCCGACCAGCTCGGCGCGGGCGAGCCGGTCACCGACCAGCAGCCCCGCGCCGACCAGCAGGGCGGTGGCGACCAGGCCGACCACCAGGTCGAGGGGCAGGGACTCCGAGCCGAGGTCCAGCCCCGGCACCGCGCCCACGACGAGGGAGAGGAGCAGCAGACCGACGCCGGAGAGTCGCCAGACCCGCGCGAACTCCGGGGTCCGCGCGTCGTGGACCGCGGCCAGACCCACCGCCGCCAAGCCGACGGTGGCGAGCGTGAGCACCAGCGCGACACCGGACGGCGCACTGCCGAGGACCGCCCACAGCGTGTAGACGGTGCCGGTCACGACACCGGCCAGCAGCGGCGTCACGGCCCCGGCGGCGTAGGCGTGCACCAGGGCGGCGGCGGCCCAGCAGGCGAGCAAGAACGGCTCGTACGCCGGCACCTGCAGGCTCTGCGCGGCCTGGAACACCAGCGCACCGACCAGCAGCGCCGCGAGCAGCCGCACCGCACCGACGACGGGAGCCGGTGCCGAGCGGGAGTGCAGCACCTCGCCGCCGGCGAGGGCCGTCAGCCAGACGGTCGCCACCAGGACGACCCGTGCCGTGGGCGAGAGGGACTCGAGGTTCGCGGCCACCAGCCAGAGCACGCCGACGCCCACGAAGCAGGCGCCGACCGCGAGCAGGAGGCGGACGAGGGAGAGGCGGTGCCCGGGGGCGTACCCCGCGAGGATCGCGTCGGCCTGGTCCTCCCCGATCAGGCCCGCGGCCTGCCAGGAGCGGACCTCGCCGGTGAGCCAGGACAGCCGGGCAGGCGTGGTGGTCGTCATACCTCCAGCGTCGACCTCGCGCCCGGGGGTGCGCGTGAGTCGACGTACTCAGATCGTGGGGACCTCCGTCCCGACCCCTCGTTGGGGATCCGTCGTCGGGGATCCGTCGTCGGGGATCAGCCGGCGGGGATCAGAGGTCCGCGAGCCGGCCGGCGAGGTGCTCGGCCTCGGCGGCGTTCCCGCACAGCGCGAGCGCCTCCTCGAAGGCGTCGCGGGCCTCCTCGACCCGGCCCAGTCGCGCGAGCAGCGTCGCGCGCACGCTGGGGAGCCGGTGGCCGGGCAGCACCAGGCCGATCAGCTCCTCGAGACCCGCTTCCGGGCCGTCGGCCTCGGCCACCGCGACCGCGCGGTGCAGCCGCACCACGGGGGAGTCGCCGAGCCCGAGCAGGGCGTCGTAGTGGCCGACGATCCGCGACCACGCCGTGTCGGCCGGGGTGGGGGCGACGGCGTGCTCGGCGGCCACCGAGATGACGGGCGTGGCGGGGCTCGATCGACACGTGGGGTGAACCTTCTCCTCGCCTGCTGTTCAGGCGCCGCCGGTAGCCATGCACCGTGGACAGATCTGCGCGAGGGCGACTGCTCGCGGTGGCCGCGGTCGCGGGATCGGTCATCGAGGTCGTGCAGCGCCGGATCGAGCGACTGCGGCTGCCGTTCTTCTACTCCCAGGTCGCCGGCGCACTCGTCGGCACGCTCATCGCGAGACCCTCGGCGGGCGGCTGAGCAAGGCGCTCGCCACGACGCTGCACCGCTCGGTGCGGCTGCGCACGGGGGCCGTGGTCGGCTCGGAGTCCTCGATGCTGGCCGGGCAGATCGACGCGCTGCCCGGCGACTACGCCGCCGACGTCGCGGTCATCGTGGTCGGCGGCAACGACGTCACCCACCGGGTGCCGGTGGCCGACTCGGTCAAGCACCTCGAGGAGGCCATCGCGCGGCTGCGCGAGCGGGGCACCGCCGTCGTCGTCGGCACCTGCCCCGACCTGGGGGCGCTCCGCCCGGTGCCCCAGCCGCTGCGCGCCCTCGGCTCGCGGGCCTCGCGCCAGCTGGCCGCCGCCCAGGCCGCCGCCGCGGTCCGCTCGGGTGCGCACGCGGTGTCGCTGGCCGAGGTGGTGGGGCCGTTCTTCATCACCAACCCCGACGAGATGTTCAGCCTCGACCGGTTCCACCCCAGCGCCCTGGGCTACAAGCGCACCGCGAAGGCGATGCTGCCCTCGGTGCTGGCGGCGCTGGGTGAACGGGCCGAGCTGCCCTTCGGGCACCTGCCGCCCGAGACGCTCAGTGAACCCTCCTAGCCTGGGCCGCATGCCGACCGTCCTCCTCGCCACCTTCACCCTGCTCCCCGAGGGCGAGTACGGCGGTGAGCACCTCGTCTCCGCCTTCGCCGAACGTGACGTGACGGCCCGCTGGGTCACCTGGGACGACCCGGCCGTGGACTGGTCGGCCGCCGACCTGGTGGCCGTGCGCTCGACCTGGGACTACCACCGGCGACTGCCGGAGTTCCTCGCCTGGGTGCGTGGCACCGAGGCGGTCGCCCCGGTGCTCAACGGCGCCGACGTCTTCGCGTGGAACGCCGACAAGTCCTACCTGCTCGAGCTGGGCGCCGAGGTCCCGGTCGTGCCCACCCGCCTGCTGGAGGACCACGGCCTGGTGCCGGCCCTGCAGGCCGCGATCGACGACTTCGGCGCCGTGCTGGTCAAGCCACGCACCGGCGCCGGCGGGCTCGGCGTGGTGCTGGCCGACTCGGTCCGCGACCCTCGGCTGGAGGGGCTGACGGCCGGACCGTGGGTGGCCCAGCCGGTCGTGGAGTCGGTGCGCACCGAGGGGGAGCGGTCGGTCTTCGTGCTCGGCGGCGAGGTCATCAGCCAGGTCGACAAGCAGCCGGCCGGCGGTGAGGTCCGCGTGCACGAGCACTTCGGGGGCGTCTCGCGCCCGGTGCCCGTCGAGCCGGAGTGCGCCGAGCTCGCGGCGGCCGCGGTCGCCGCCGGCGTACGACTGCTGGGGCGGGAGCTGCCCTACGCCCGGGTGGACATGATGCGGCTGGCCGACGGTCGCCTGGCGGTCAGCGAGCTGGAGCTGATCGAGCCCGGTCTCTACCTCGACGTGCACCCCGGCAACGCGGCGCTGTTCGCCGACGTCGTGGTGCGTGTGCTGGCCGGTCGGACCGGTGGCCTGCCGGACCGACCCTGACGTTTGCACTCGCCCTGTGCGAGTGCTAAACATGACGGTGGCACTCTCCATGTGAGAGTGCCAAGACACCCCGGTCCGGGGAGTCGAGGTCGCACCCCACCTCCGGGAAGGGTCCGCAGGTGGAGCGGCCGTCCGTCGCGGGCGACGAGCCGGGCCGTCCACAACTCTTTTTCGTGCGAGGAGATCGCAGGAGTTATGCCGAAGCTGATTGCATTCGACGAGGAGGCCCGTCGCGGCCTCGAGCGGGGCATGAACACCCTCGCTGACGCCGTCAAGGTGACCCTCGGTCCCAAGGGCCGCAACGTCGTGCTGGAGAAGAAGTGGGGCGCCCCCACGATCACCAACGACGGTGTGAGCATCGCCAAGGAGATCGAGCTCGAGGACCCCTGCGCAACGTGGCCGCCGGCGCCAACCCGATGGGCCTCAAGCGCGGCATCGAGGCCGCCGTGTCCGCCGTCTCCGAGAAGCTCCTCGGCATGGCGACCGACATCGAGACCCGTGAGCAGATCGCGGCCACCGCGACCATCTCCGCCGGTGGCGACACCACCGTCGGCGACGCCATCGCCGAGGCGATGGACAAGGTCGGCAAGGAGGGCGTGATCACGGTCGAGGAGTCGAACACCTTCGGCATCGACCTCGAGCTCACCGAGGGCATGCGGTTCGACAAGGGCTACATCTCGGCGTACTTCGCGACCGACATGGAGCGCATGGAGGCCGTCCTCGAGGACCCCTACATCCTCATCGCCAACCAGAAGGTCTCCAACGTCAAGGACCTGCTGCCGATCCTGGAGAAGGTCATGCAGTCGGGCAAGCCGCTGCTGATCATCGCCGAGGACACCGACGGCGAGGCGCTGTCGACCCTGGTCGTCAACAAGATCCGCGGCACCTTCAAGTCCGTCGCCGTCAAGGCCCCGGGCTTCGGTGACCGCCGCAAGGCCATGCTGCAGGACATCGCGATCCTCACCGGTGGCCAGGTCATCTCCGAGGAGGTCGGCCTCAAGCTCGAGAGCACCGGCATCGAGCTGCTCGGCCAGGCCCGCAAGGTCGTCATCACCAAGGACGAGACCACCATCGTCGAGGGTGCCGGCGACGCCTCGCAGATCGAGGGCCGGGTCAACCAGATCCGCGCCGAGATCGAGAAGTCCGACTCCGACTACGACCGCGAGAAGCTGCAGGAGCGGTTGGCCAAGCTGGCCGGCGGCGTGGCGGTCATCAAGGTCGGCGCGGCCACCGAGGTCGAGCTCAAGGAGCGCAAGCACCGCATCGAGGACGCCGTCCGCAACGCCAAGGCTGCTGTCGAGGAGGGCATCGTCGCCGGCGGTGGCGTGGCCCTCATCCAGGCCGCCGCGGGCGCGTTCGAGAAGCTCGAGCTCGACGGCGACGAGGCCACCGGCGCCAAGATCGTCCAGCTGGCCACCGAGGCCCCGCTGAAGCAGATCGCGGTCAACGCCGGCCTCGAGGGCGGTGTCGTGGCGGAGAAGGTGCGCAACCTGACCCCCGGCCACGGCCTCAACGCCGCCACTGGCGAGTACGTCGACATGCTGGCCTCCGGCATCATCGACCCCGCCAAGGTGACCCGCAGCGCGCTGCAGAACGCCGCCTCCATCGCGGCGCTCTTCCTCACCACCGAGGCGGTCGTCGCGGACAAGCCCGAGAAGGCTGCCCCGATGCCCGGTGGCGACGGCGGCATGGGCGGCATGGACTTCTGAGTCCCACCGCTCCACAGCACCACCGAGAGGGCCCCGGTCGCGAGAGCGACCGGGGCCTTCCCGCATTTCTGTGGGGTCGTGCCCCTGAGCGGGCGCCATGGCGCCCGCTCGGGGGCACGACCCCCGGAGCGGTCAGAGGCCGCGGCTGGTGCGCCAGGCGTCGAACGCCTCGCGCGAGGTCTTCGACGGCCGGTAGCCGAGGACCTCGACCAGCCGGTCGTTGGCCAGCACCGGGCGGTGCTTGAGGAAGATCGTCTGCTCGGGCCCGTACGCCGTCAGGCCGAGCCGCTTCCCGACCGCCAGTGCCGCCCGGAGGAGACCCTCGGGCAGCGCGACCACCGGCTTGCCGAGCGCCTCGGCGATCTCGGGGATGCTCATCGCGCCGGTGCCAGCGACGTTGAAGATGCCGGTCGCCTCGCTGGTCACCGCGCGCTCGATGATCGCGACGACGTCGGTGTCCCAGATGAAGACGAACGGCGAGTCCGAGCCGCGGATCTGCAGCATCCGCGGCCGCTCGAACAGCGCGGTGATCTGGTTGTCGACGCGCTCCCCGAGGATCGTGCCGATCCGCAGGACGACCTGCTCCAGCTCCGGGTGGGTCTCCCGCAGGTCGGCGAGCATCTCCTCGACCAGCCGCTTGTGGTGGCTGTAGGCGAAGGCCTCGTTGCCCCGCACCGGGTCGTCCTCGTGCAGCCAGCCGTCGTGGGCGGCCCCGTTGTCGGGGTGGTACCCGTAGGCCGCACCCGACGACGACACCACCACGCGCCGCACGCCGTGGGCCAGGCACGCTTCGAGCACGTGCCGGGTGCCGTCCACGTCGACGGCGTGCTCCTTGGCGCGGGAGGAGTCCTTGCCCGGCGTGACGACCGAGGCGAGGTGGACCACCACCTCGGTGCCGTGCTCGCCGACCACTTGGTCCACGAGGGCGGCGTCGGTGACGTCGAGGACGACGTGCTCGACCCCGGCGACGGGCTGCTCGGGCAGTCGCAGGTCGCCGCTGACGACGCGGTGCCCGGCCGCGGCGAGCCCGTGGACGACCGAGGAGCCCAGGAAGCCGCTGCCGCCGGTGACCAGCACCGTGCGGGGGTCGGGGGCGCTCACGTGACCGGCTCCGGCGTACGCCGCCCGGCACGCATGCCCCACCATTGGGCGACGGCGAGGCCGGCGATGATGTCCCAGATGCCCCACCAGGCGGCGACCAGTGCCATGCCGCCGAGGCCGTCGAAGAAGGCGAAGACCAGCACCAGGCCGAGGCCGGAGTTGCGGATGCCGACCTCGAAGGTCATCGCCTTGCGGCTGCGCTCGGGAAGGCCCGTGCCGCGGGCGATGCCGTAGCCGAGCAGCAGGGCGAGGGCGTCGTGGAGGAAGACCGCCACCAGCACGATGCCGATGTAGTTCACGAAGATCGACCAGTTGCCGGCGACCCCGACCACGATCACCGCGCCGAGGGCGAGGAACGCGACAGGGCCGACGATCTTCCCGGCGCGCTCGGCGAAGCGCGGCCACTTCGTGGCGATCGCGATGCCGACGACGAACGGGATGCCGATGACGGTGCCGATCTCCACCAGCATGTCGACCGCGTCCAGCGTGATGTCCTGGAGCAGCTCCTTGCCGGTGGGGTGCAGCGAGCCCCAGAAGGCGACGTTGAGCGGCATCGCCACGATCGCCAGCACGTTGCCGACCGCGGTCATCGACACCGAGAGCGCCACGTCGCCGCGGGCGCGGTGGGTGAGGATGTTGGAGACGTTGCCCGGCGGGCAGCAGGCCACCAGGATCATGCCGAGCGCCACCGAGCCGCGCACGTCGAGCAGCAGGGTCAGCGCGAAGGTCAGGGCCGGTAGCACCAGGAACTGCGCGACGACCCCGATCGCGATCGACCCGGGCCGCTTGGCCGCGGCCAGGAAGTCCGAGGGGCGGGTCTCGAGCGCGACGCCGAGGAGGATCGCGCCGATGACGATCTTCAGCGTCGTCAGCGACCCCTCCTCGAAGGCGATCCGGATGCTGTCGACGTCGGCGTCCGCTCCCACCAACAAGGGCAGCGGGATCATCGGACCTCCTCGTGGCTGCGGGGAGCCGACGACTCGGGGGCGGGGAGCGGGTCGAGCAGCGCGAGGTGCTCGGCCAGCGACGCCTTGTAGGCGTCCTTGTTGACGTAGTAGGACATCCGCTCCAGTGCGAGGTAGCGGTAGCCGCCGGTGAGGTCGGGCTTCGGGCCGGCGATGCGGCGGTCCATCTCGGCGGCGGCCGCCGGGTCGTCGCGTCGCGCGCGGAGGTACGCCGCCACCAGCTCGGCCTGGGCGTACCTGCCCTGCCAGCCGATGCCGCTGGCCTCGAGCATGCCGAGCACGAACAGCGTGCTCTGCGCGGGGGTGCGTCGCGGCGGGAAGATGTTGAGGTACAGCTGCGGCGACCAGCCGTCCCAGGCCAGCAGCTCGCGGTCGACGAAGGGGTAGTGCAGGCGGTAGCCGGTGGCCAGCACGACCAGGTCGTACTCGTGGCGCTGGCCGTCGACGAACCGCACGCCGTCGCCGTCGAGCCGGTCGATGTCGGGCCGCACGGTCACGTCGCCGTGGCCGATGTGGTGGAGCACCAGCGTGTTCACGATCGGGTGCGACTCGTAGATCCTGTAGTCCGGCTTCGGGAACCCGAAGCGCACCGGGTCGCCGGTGAACGCCTTGAGGACGCGCGAGTCCACCGCCTGCTTGATCCGCGCCGGTAGCGGCTTGCCCTGGTTGAGGGTGTCGGCGGGCTTGCCGAAGAGGTACTTCGGCACGAAGTAGTAGCCGCGGCGCACGCTCAGGTCGACCGAGGCCGCGCGGTGGGCGGCGTCGACGGCGATGTCGCAGCCGGAGTTGCCGGCACCGATGATCAGCACCCGCTTGCCGGCGAACACGTCGGCGTCGCGGTAGCGGCTGGTGTGCATGACCTCGCCGTCGAAGGAGCCCTCGAAGGTCGGCACCGACGGCTCGCTCAGCGTGCCGTTGCACAGCAGCACCGCCGAGTGCCGCTCGGTGCGGGTGCCGTCGGGGCCGGTGCTGGTCACCAGCCACTGCTCGCTCGCTGGATCCGGGTCAGGCTCCACCGCGGTGACCTCGGTGCCGAAGCGGATCTGCTCGCGCAGGCCGAAGGTGTCGGCGAAGTCGCGGAAGTAGCCGTGCAGCTCGCGGTGGCTGGGGTAGTCGGCCACCTCCTCGCGCATCGGGAACTCGGCGTACGCCGTGGTGGTCTTGGAGGAGATCAGGTGGGCCGACTCGTACATCGTGCTGCGCGGCCCGTCGATGTGCCACAGCCCGCCGACGTCGTCGGCCAGCTCGTAGCCGACCGCCGGCACGCCGTAGCGCTGGAGGGTGCGCAGGGCGGCCAGCCCGGTGGGGCCGGCGCCGATCACGGCGCAGGTGAGGTCCTCGTCGCGGGACTGGTCAGCCACGGTCGGCTCCTTCGGTGGCGGTCATCCGGCGGGTCATCAGACGCTCGTAGAGCCCGGGCGCGAGACGGCGCACGTGCCAGGCGACGTGGGCGGTGCGGCCGACCAGCATCCGCGGCCGGCGCTTCCGGACGCCCTCGAGCACGGTCCGGGCGACGTCGTCGGCGGTGACGGCCGAGCCGGTGGTGGTGCGCTCGGTACCGCCCTCGGCCGTGCCGAGGTGGGTGGTGAGGAAGGTCGGGTGCACCAGCGTCACGCCGACGCCGTCGCGCGCCAGCTCGGGACGCAGCGACTCGAACATCCCCGTGACGGCGTGCTTGGCGGCGACGTACGCCGGCCGGCCGACGACCGGGGCGAAGCCCGCGACCGAGCTGACCACCACGACGTGGCCGCGGCTCTGGCGCAGGGCCGGCAGCGCGGCCTGGGTACAGGAGACCGAGCCGAGGTGGTTGACCGCGAGCACCTGCCGGTGGGTCTCGACGTCGTGGTCGTCGAACGCTCCGATCGCCGAGATGCCGGCGTTGTTGACCAGCAGGTCGATCCGCCCGTGGTCGGCGACGATGCGCTCGAAGACCGCCCGGACCTCGGCGTCGTCGGTGATGTCGCAGCCGACCATCGCTCCGCTCGCCAGTCGCTCGGGCGGGCAGGCCTCCGGCAGGTCGAGCCCGACCACGTCGTAGCCGGCGTCGGTCAGCGTGGCGGTCAGTGCGGTGCCGATCGCGCCGGCGGCGCCGGTGACGACGGCGACTCCTCGCATGTGATCCACGTCTCTCCCCTCGGTCGGGAGCGACCCTAGGACATCTCTTGGCCTCGTGCGGCCGACGGGTCGCGCGTGCCTGGCACCATCGACCCGTGACCCCCGTCGATCCGCCCGCCCCCACGCCCGCCGGGCTGCTGCTCGCCGCGGGGGCCGGCTCGCGGATGGGGATGCCCAAGGCGCTGGTGCACGACGACCGGGGCGCCTGGCTGCAGCGGGGCGTCGAGGTGCTGCGCCAGGGCGGTTGCGACCCGGTGGTCGTGGTGCTCGGCGCGGCGCCGGAGGCGGCCGAGCTGCTGGACGGGTCCGTCCAGGTCGTGGTGGCCGAGGACTGGGCCGAGGGGATGGGGGCCTCGCTGCGGGCCGGGCTCGCCGCCCTGGCCGGGCTCGGGGAGGACGTGCCGTCGGTGGTGGTCAGCCTGGTCGACCTGCCCGACCTGGTGCCGCAGGTGGTGGCCCGGGTGGTCGGCGGTGCAGTCGGCGGTGCCGGTGCGGCCGCGGGCTCGCTGGCGCGAGCGGCGTACGACGGCGTGCCGGGGCACCCGGTGCTGCTCGGGCGCGACCACTGGGCCGGGGTGGCCGCCGCGGCCACGGGGGACCGGGGGGCGCGCGACTACCTCGCGACCGCCGACGTGGTGCTCGTCGAGTGCGGCGACCTGGCGAGCGGCCGCGACGTCGACAGCCGGTAGGTCAGGGGACTCGACGGACCCGGATCGGCCCCTTGGCGGTGGAGGGGTCCACGACCTTCCCGCCCTGGGTGACCTCGACCTCGCCGGCCGCGACGAGCCGTCGCCCGGCGCGGCGGGCCGGCTCCATCAGGTCGCGCCAGTCCTCGCCGCCGACCTCGCGGGCCGCTTCGCTGGGGCAGATGGTGGCGCCGCCCTTCCGGGAGTCGAGCAGCGAGCGGATGCTCGTCTCCAGCGCCCGGTCGGTGTCGGTGACCTTGTGGCGGCGGCAGGCGTCGGAGCAGTACTTCACGTCGTCCCACGAGCGCGCCCACTTCCTGCGCCACTCGATGGTGCGGCCGCAGGAGGCGCAGGTCTTGGGCTCGGGCACGGAGGGCACGTCCTCCAGTGTGGGCATGCTCCAACCGCCGACCAACACCCGGCTGTCTAGCCTGTCGCCATGCAGGTCGAGTCCAGCGCGCAGGTCGCCGAGCAGCTCGCCGCGACCGGCTACCTGTGCGACGAGTCGCTGGCGACCGTGGTCTTCCTGGCCGGGAGGATGCAGCGTCCGCTGCTGCTCGAGGGCGAGCCCGGCACCGGCAAGACCGCGCTGGCCGAGGCGCTCGCGCAGGTCGCCGGGGTGCCGCTGCTGCGGCTGCAGTGCTACGAGGGGATCGACGCCTCGCAGGCGCTCTACGACTGGGACTTCCCGCGGCAGGTGCTGCACCTGCGCGCGCTCGAGGCCGCCGGCGGTCTCGGGGGTCAGGGTGTCGAGGAGGCCGAGAAGAGCCTGTACGACGAGAGGTTCCTGCTCGCGCGTCCCGTGCTCGCCGCCCTGCAGCAGGCGCCCGCGGTGCTGCTCGTCGACGAGGTCGACCGGGCCGACGACGAGTTCGAGGCGTTCCTGCTCGAGGTGCTGTCGACGTACCAGGTCTCGATCCCCGAGCTCGGCACCGTCCGTGCCGCCGAGCCGCCGCTGGTGGTGCTGACCTCCAACCGCACCCGTGAGCTGCACGACGCGCTGAAGCGGCGCTGCCTCTACCACTGGGTCGACCACCCCGGGCTGGAGCGGGAGGTGGAGATCGTCCGCACCCGGCTGCCCGAGGTGTCCGCGGCGCTGGCCCGGCAGGTGGTCGACGTCGTGCAGCGGCTGCGCGGCGACACCGGGCTGCAGAAGCCGCCGGGCGTGGCCGAGACGCTGGACTGGGCGCAGGCCCTGCACCACCTCGGGTGCGCCGAGCTCGACCTCGAGACCGCCGCGCGGACGCTGGGGGCGCTGGTGAAGTACCGCGAGGACGCCGACCGCGTGAAGCACGCGCTGGACCGGCTGCTGACGTCATGACGGGTCTCGACGGGCTCGACCAGCGACGAGCGCCCGACGAGGTGCTGCTCGGGTTCACGACCGCCCTGCGCGCCGCCGGGGTGGCGGTGACGCACGACCGGTCGGCGGCCTTCCTCGAGGCCTGCGCGCACGTCGGCCTGGCCGATGCCGCGGCGGTGCGGACCGCCGGCCGCTCGACGCTGTGCGGCGGGCCGGACGACCTGCACCGCTTCGACGGCGTCTTCGAGGCCTACTTCGACCACCGGGCCGGGCTGCCGCGCCCGCGGCCGGCCACGCCGGGCGCGCCGACGCTCACCTCCTTGCCCGAGACCGACGCCGACGGCGCTGGTGAGAGCGACGACTCCGACCCCGTGCGAGCGCGGGCCAGCGACGCCGAGGTGCTGCGGCACCGCGACGTCGCCACGCTGAGCGCCGGGGAGAAGCAGCGGCTCGCCGCCCAGCTCGGTGCTGCTGGTCGACGTGTCCGGCTCGATGAGCGGGTACGCCGACGCCCTGCTGCGCGTGGCGCACCGGCTGACCCACGTGCCCGACGCGCGGGTGGAGACGTTCACCGTCGGCACCCGGCTCACCCACCTCACCCGGGCGCTGTCGGTCCGCGACCCCGAGCGCGCGCTGGTCGCGGCCGGCGACACGGTGCCCGACTGGTCCGGCGGCACGCGGCTGGGGGAGTCGCTGCAGGTCTTCCTCGACCGCTGGGGGCGACGCGGGCTGGCCCGCGGTGCGGTCGTGGTGGTGCTCAGCGACGGCTGGGAGCGCGGTGACCCGACGCTGCTGGCCGAGCAGGTGCGACGGCTGCAGCGGATCGCGCACCGGGTCGTGTGGGTCAACCCGCACCGCGGCAAGGCCGGCTACGAGCCGGTGCAGGGCGGTGTGGTGGCGGTGCTGCCCCACGTCGACGACTTCCTCGCCGGGCACTCGCTGGCGACCTACTCCGAGCTGTGCGAGGTGCTCTCCCGTGCGTGACGTGCTGCCCGAGCTGATGGCGTGGTGGGAGGCCGGCGAGACCGTCGGCGTCGCCACCGTCGTGGCGACCTTCCGCTCCGCCCCGCGACCGGCCGGTGCCTCGATGCTGGTCGGCCCCGACGCGACCGCGGTGGGCTCGGTGTCGGGCGGGTGCGTCGAGGGCGCGGTCTACGAGCAGGCGACCGAGGTGGCCGGCACGGGCGAGCCGGTGCTCGAGCGCTACGGCGTCTCCGACGACGACGCGTTCGCGGTCGGGCTGACCTGCGGCGGCATCCTGGACGTCTACGTCGAGAAGGTCTCGCGCGAGACCTTCCCCGAGCTCGGCGAGGTGGCCGCCGACATCGAGGCGGGGCGACCCGTCGCGCTGGCCACGGTGATCGAGCACCCCGACGCCGGGGTGCGGGGCCGGCGCGTCGTCGTACGACCCGGGGAGGCGCTCTCGGGCTCGCTCGGCTCGGCGAGGATGGACGACGCCGTGCACGACGACGCCCTCGGCCTGCTGGCGAGTGGCTCCAACGCGACGCTGACCTACGGCCCCGACGGTGAGCGGCGCGGCGAGGGGATGCGGGTGTTCGTGTGGGGGTTCGCGCCGAAACCGCGGATGCTGGTGTTCGGAGCCATCGACTTCGCGGCGGCGGTCGCGCGGGTGGGGTCGTTCCTCGGCTACCACGTCACCGTCTGCGACGCCCGGCCCGTCTTCGCGACCGCCTCGCGCTTCCCCGACGCCGACGAGGTGGTCGTGGACTGGCCGCACCGCTACCTCGCCGCCGAGGTCGAGGCCGGCCGCATCGACCCGCGCACCGTCCTGGCCGTGCTCACCCACGACCCGAAGTTCGACGTGCCGCTGCTCGAGGTCGCGCTGCGCCTGGACGTCGCCTACGTGGGGGCGATGGGCTCGCGGCGCACCCACGACGACCGGCTCGACCGGCTCCGCGAGGTGGGGCTGACCGAGGACGAGATCGGCCGGCTCTCCTCGCCCATCGGCCTCGACCTCGGCGCCCGCACCCCGGAGGAGACCGCCATCTCCATCGCCGCCGAGATCATCGCCGGCCGCTGGGGTGGCTCCGGGGAGCGGCTGGCCACCACCTCGGGGCGGATCCACGGGGAGGAGTAGCCGGCGTGGGCCGCGAGGTTCATCGGCCGGCCGATGAACCTTGCCACTGGCCGATGAACCGCTGTCGGCCAACGCCAAGGTCTGTCGGACGGCCGATGAACCTCCCGACCCGCCGCTTGGCCCCAGCCGCCACAGTGGACCCATGAGGCTCCCGTGCGGGTGGATCCGGCCGGTCACGACGTACGCCGTTGGGCTGGTGCTGCTCGCGCTGCTCGTCGCCTGCAGCAGCGACCCGGCGGGTCCGTCGGCGGACCCGGTCCCGAGCCCACAGCAGACCCCACAGCAGACCCCACAGCAGACCCCGAGTCCGACGAGACCCTCCCACCCGTCCGTGACCCTCAGAGCCTCCCGGCGCTCATGCGTGAGGACGTGCGCGGCGGCGGCCTGCGCACGACCGCGCAGCTGGCCGAGACCGACCGGTGGACCGGCTACGCGGCGGCGTACCGCGTCAACGGGGCCACCGTCACCGGCGAGCTGCTGGTGCCCAAGGGCGAGGGGCCGTTCCCCGCGCTGGTGCTCAACCACGGCTACATCGACCCCGCGATCTACACCCTCGGCCGGGGGATGAGCCGCGAGCAGGAGTGGTTCGCGGCGGCTGGGTTCGTGGTGCTGCACACCGACTACCGCGGCCACGCCGGCTCGGACCCGGTCAGCCCGATGGGCCGGGAGACCCGGCTGGTCTACACCCGTGACGCGATCGGGGCGGTCAAGGCCCTGAAGCGGATGGACTACGTCGACGCCGACCGCACCGCCTTCGTCGGCCGCTCGATGGGCGGCGGCGTCACGCTCAACGCCATCGTGGCCGAGCCGGACCTGGTCGACGCGGCGGTCGTCTTCGCGTCGGTGAGCAGCCGCTTCGTCGACAACCTGCGCCAGTTCACCGAGCCCAACCGCCCCGAGGGGGCACGCGCGTTCTACGACGAGCACGGCACGCCCGAGGAGTCGCCGCGCTTCTACCGCGACCTGTCCAGCCGGACATTCTTCGACCGCGTCGAGGTGCCGGTGATGCTCCACCACGGCACCTCCGACGACGTCTGCCCACCGGCCTGGTCCCGGCAGACCGACCGGCTGCTGCGGGAGGCGGGTGCTCGCAGCACGCTGGTGGAGTGGCCGGGGGAGCAGCACGCCTTCGGCCCGCGCTTCGCCGACTCGATGCGCCGCACCGTCGCGTTCCTGAGGCGCCACCTCGAGGTGTGACCCACGTCACCAGGACGGTGCTAGGTTCGCGGCATGGAAGCGGACCTGCGGGCTCGCCGGGTCGACGCGGTGCGCGCGTGGACCTCGTTCGTCGAGCACGGTGACGGCGCCGAGCAGCTCGTGCGCCCCGAGATCTGGTCGAGCTGGGCGCGCTCGGAGCAGACGATCTCCCCGGAGGTCGCCTACGCCCCCCTCGACGACGAGCAGGAGACCGCGGCCTACTTCCGCGACTCCCCGCTGCAGACCGCGGTCGAGCGGGTCGAGGAGGACCTGCGCCGCACCGCCGAGGACGGCGACCTCGTGGTCGCGGTGACCGACCCGCAGACCCGCATCCTGTGGACGTACGGCGGTCGCACCATGCGCCGCAAGGCCGAGAGCGTGAACTTCGTGGCCGGCGGCCGGTGGGACGACCGGTCCGCCGGCACCAACGCCCTGGACCTCGCCAACCGCCACGACCGCGCGGCGATGGTCTTCAGCGCCGAGCACTACGCCTCGATGGTGCACAACTGGGTCTGCTGGGCCGCGCCCGTGCACGACCCGGTGACCGGCGTGCAGCTCGGCGTGCTCGACCTCTCCACCACCTGGGACCGCACCCACCCGATCGGCCTCGCCACCGCGCAGGTGATGGCGCGCCTCATCGAGCAGGCGATGCCGGCCAGCGCCACCCCGCTGGGTCACGCCCCCGGGCCCGACGACACCCAGCCCGGCCTGGTGCTCTCGGTCCTCGGCACAGCCGAGGCCCACCTCGACGGCCAGCGGCTGCTGCTCAACCGGCGCCAGACCGAGATCCTCGCCCTGCTCGCCCTGCACCCCGAGGGGCTCTCGCTGGACCGGCTCCACGCGGCGGTCTACGGCGACCACGCCGTCACCTTCTCCACCCTCAAGGCCGAGGTCTCCCACCTGCGCCACGCGCTCGGCGGGCAGCTCTCCTCGCGGCCCTACCGGCTGACCATGCCGGTGGCCACCGACGTCGACCACGTGCTCTCGATGCTGCGTCGCGGGCGGGTGGGTCGGGCCGTCGAGGCGTACGGCGGCGACCTGCTGCCCGGCACCGACAGCCCGGCCCTGCAGGAGCTCGGCGAGTACGTCGCCGTCGCGGTCCGGGAGGCGCTGCTGGCCGACCCCGACCCCGAGGCGGTCGCGACCTACGGCGAGCGGGCGCCCTACGACACCGAGGTGGTCGAGGCTGCGCTGGCCCGGCTGGGTGGACGCGCCCACCCGCTGGCGCCGCTGCTCAAGGCCCGTCTGGCGGCTGCGCGCGGCTGAGGACGGGGAGGCGCCGGCCCTCGTTCAGCGCTCCTCCAACCCTCCTCCAACCCTCCTCCAACCTGGCGCTCATAGCGTGAGCCGGGTCACACGACCCGCCACCCACGCGAACCCCCGCGTGATCCACCCAGGGAGAGTCCATGACCCGGATCAGCCTCACCGTCGACGGCGCCAGGGTCGCCGACGACGTCGAGCCGCGGATGCTGCTGGTGCAGTACCTGCGCGAGCGCCTCGGCAAGACCGGCACCGTCATCGGGTGCGACACCAGCAACTGCGGAGCCTGCACCGTCCACCTCGACGGTGAGTCCGTGAAGTCCTGCAACGTCCTGGCCGTCCAGGCCGACGGATGCGAGGTCACCACCATCGAGGGGCTCGCGCAGGACGGCGAGCTGCACCCGGTGCAGGAGGCCTTCCGCGAGTGCCACGGCCTCCAGTGCGGCTTCTGCACGCCGGGCATGGTCATGCAGAGCGTGGCGCTGCTGAAGGAGAACCCGCAGCCCAGCGAGGAGGAGATCCGGCTCGGCCTCGAGGGCAACCTGTGCCGCTGCACCGGCTACCACAACATCGTCAGGGCGGTGCAGCACGCCGCCGGGGTCTCGACGGGCTCGACCAGCGAGGAGCAGGAGCAGGGGGTGACGGCATGACCGCCGTCCAGGAGCCAGCTGCCGAGCGGGAGATCGGGCGCGAGCGGCGCCGCAAGGAGGACCAGCGGCTGATCACCGGCCGCACCCGGTGGACCGACAACCTCGCGCTGCCCGGGATGCTGCACCTCGCGATGGTCCGCAGCCCCTTCGCGCACGCGAAGATCGTCTCGATCGACACCACCGAGGCCAAGAACGCCACCAACGTCGTCGACGTGGTCACCGGCGCCGACCTCGGCGAGGCGCAGGGCGCCTGCATCAACGCCTGGGCGATCACCGAGGACCAGGTGACCCCGCCGCACCTGCCGATGCCGGTCGACCGGGTCGCGTTCGCCGGCGAGGTCGTCGCGGTCGTGGTGGCGCGGAGCGCGGCGGAGGCGCGGGACGCCGCCGAGCTCGTCGACGTCGAGTACGACGAGCTGCCGGCCGCCCTGGACCTCAAGCACGCCGCCACCGACGAGGTCCTGGCCCACCCCGACCTCGGCACCAACAAGTCGGCGTTCTGGAAGTTCGACTCCGCCGAGGCCGGCACCGGCGGCGACGTCGACGCGGCCATCGAGAAGGCACGGACCGACGGCATCGTGATCGAGCGGGAGTACCGCCAGCAGCGGCTGATCCCCGCCTTCATGGAGCCGCGCTCGGTCGTCGTCGACCCGACCGGCGAGCAGATCACCGTCTGGTCGGCGACCCAGGTGCCGCACATCCTGCGCTTCGCGATCGCGGCGACGACCGGTGTGCCGGAGTCGAAGATCCGGGTCATCGCCCCCGACGTGGGCGGTGGCTTCGGCGGCAAGCTCCAGCAGACCCCGGAGGAGATGATCGCCTTCGCCGTCGCCCGGCGGCTGGGGCGGCCGGTGAAGTTCACCGAGACCCGTTCGGAGTCGCTGATGACCGCCCACCACGGGCGCGACCAGTGGCAGAAGCTCACGATGAGCGCCGAGAAGGACGGCACCGTCACCGGCCTCAAGGTCGAGCTGCTCGCCGACCTCGGGGCCTACGTCGCGATCGTCGGCGGCGGCGTCCCGGTGCTCGGCGCCTTCATGTTCAACTCGATCTACAAGTTCCCCGCCTACCAGTTCAACTGCCAGACGGTGCTGACCAACAAGACCTGGACCGACGCCTACCGCGGCGCCGGCCGGCCCGAGGCCACCTTCGCGATCGAGCGGCTGATGGACGAGCTGGCCGCCGAGCTCGGCGAGGACCCGATCGAGGTCCGTCGCCGCAACTGGATCGACGCCGACGAGTTCCCCTTCACCACCGTCGCCGGGCTGGAGTACGACTCCGGCGACTACGAGAAGGCCACGCAGCGGGCGATGGAGATGCTCGGCTACGACGAGCTGCGCGCCGAGCAGAAGCGGCGCCGCGAGTCCGGCGACCGGGTCCAGCTCGGCATCGGAGTCTCGACCTTCACCGAGATGTGCGGGCTCGCGCCGAGCCGGGTGCTCGGTCAGCTCAACTACGGCGCCGGCGGGTGGGAGCACGCCAGCGTGCGCATGCTCGCCACCGGCAAGGTCGAGGTCGTCACCGGCGCCTCCGCGCACGGCCAGGGCCACGAGACGGCGTTCAGCCAGATCGTCGCCGACCGGCTCGGGGTCCCCTTCGAGGACGTCGAGGTGCTGCACGGCGACACCCAGGTCGCGCCCAAGGGCCTGGACACCTACGGCTCACGGTCGCTGGTGGTCGGCGGCGAGGCGCTGGTCAAGGCCGTCGACAAGGTCATCGACAAGGCCCGACCGCTGGCCGCCCACCTGCTCGAGGCCTCCGCCGACGACCTGGAGTACGCCGGTGGCCGGTTCGGTGTCCGCGGCACCGACCAGGGCATCACCATCCAGGAGCTGGCCACCGCCGCGTTCGCGGCGCACTCCTACCCCGAGGACATGGAGCCCTCGCTTGACGCCGACGCGACCTACGACCCGGTGAACTTCAACTACCCACACGGGACCCACCTGTGCGCGGTCGAGGTCGACACCGAGACCGGGCAGGTGTCGATGCGCAAGTACGCCTGCTGCGACGACATCGGCAACATCATCAACCCCCTCATCGTCGCCGGGCAGGTGCACGGGGGGCTGGTGCAGGGCATCGCCCAGGCGCTGTGGGAGGAGGCGGTCTACGACGACGCGGGCACGCTGGTGTCGGGGTCGTTCACCGACTACCTGCTGCCCACCGCTGCCGACACGATCTCCTTCGACATCGACCACACGACCTCGCCGTCGCTGACCAACACCCTCGGCACCAAGGGCGTGGGCGAGGCCGGGACGATCGCCTCGACCCCGGCCGTCGTGAACGCGGTCGTCGACGCCGTACGCCATCTCGGCATCGACGACATCACCATGCCCTGCACGCCCGAGCGCGTGTGGCGGGCCATCCAGGGCGTCGCCGGGGGCGGCGCCACCGAGGGTGCGGCGATGCCGCACTTCGACTCCTCGACGGGCATGGAAGGCACCGTCGACCGGACCACCGGAGGTGCACAGTGATCCCCGCGCAGTTCGACTACCTCGCCCCGACCACGGTCGAGGAGGCGCTCGCCGCGCTCGCCGAGCACGGCGACGACGCCAAGATCCTCGCCGGAGGCCAGTCGCTGCTGCCGGTGCTGCGGATGCGGCTCAACGCACCCGAGGTCGTCATCGACCTCGGGAAGATCCCCGAGCTGCGGGGTGTCCGCGACGACGGCGACCACCTCGTCATCGGCGCGATGACCCGGCACGCCGACGTCCTGCGGGACCCGATGGTCGCCGAGCACGCAGCGCTGCTGCAGCGAGCCGTCACCCACCTCGCCGACGAGCAGATCCGGCACCGCGGGACCTTCGGTGGGGCGCTCGCCCACGCCGACCCCGCCGGTGACGTGGGAGCGCCCGCGCTGGCGCTGGGCTGCGAGATGGTGATCGCCGGTCGCGACGGCACCCGCACGGTCGGGGCCGACGACTTCTTCGTCGACCTCTTCGAGACCGCCGTCGGCGAGGACGAGATCCTCACCGCGGTCCGGGTGCCCAAGCACACCGGCTGGGGCGCGCACTACGAGAAGTTCGTGCGCGTCGCCCACCAGTGGCCGATCGTCGCGGTCGCCGCGGCGGTCCGGGTCGAGGGCGGCACGATCGCGGAGGCACGCGTCGGGCTGACCAACATGGGGTCGACCCCGCTGCGTGCCCGCGCGGTCGAGGACGCGCTGCGCGGTCAGCCGGCCACCGAGGACGCCGTGCGCGAGGCCGCCTCGCGCGCCACGGAGGGCACCAACCCGCCCTCGGACCTCAACGGCGACTCCGACTACCGCAGCCACCTCGCGACGGTGCTGACCCGGCGCGCGGTCCTCGCGGCCGCAGGGGGCTGAGGCAGGCGTGGAGCTCAGGCACAACTTCACCGTCCCCCTCGACGTCGAGTCGACGTGGGCGCACTTCGGGGACATCGCGGCGCTCGCCGAGTGCTTCCCCGGCGCCGTCGTCACCGACGTCGAGGGGGACACCTTCCGCGGCACCGTGAAGGTCAAGCTCGGCCCGATCGCCCTGCAGTACGCCGGGTCGGGCACCTTCGTGGAGAAGGACGACGCGGCGCACCGGTTCGTCGTGGAGGCCAAGGGCAAGGACAAGCGGGGCAACGGCACGGCCGGCGCGACGGTCACCCTGGCCATGACCGGGGCGGGGGAGTCGACCGAGGTGCAGGTCGACACCGACCTGGCGATCACCGGCAAGCCGGCGCAGTTCGGTCGCGGGGTGATGCAGGACGTCTCCGACAAGCTGCTGGGCCAGTTCGTGGCGTGCCTCGAGCAACGGCTCGGGGCGCCCGCACCGGTCGACGGTCCCGTCGCGACCGACGAGCCTGGGGAGACCCCCACCCCGACGCCGGCGGCGGCGGGCCAGGCCCCCCCGACGCCGTCGCCGGCCCCCCGTCCGACACCGGCTGCGGGCCAGTCCACCAGCAGGGCCCCGAGCGGGACGGGCGACGACTCGCTGGACCTGGGGGCGACCGTGCTCCCGGTGCTGCTGCGGACCTACGGCCCGCGACTGGCCGCGGTCCTGGGACTGGTGGCACTGCTCGTCGTCGTACGCCGGGTGCTGCGGTAGCCGCTGCCGCACCGCCCCTAGTGCCGCGTCCCACACGTTCTTGGGCGCTTCGCGCCCCCATGGCACGCACCTCGCTGCGTTGCCGTCGCTTGCGAGAGGAACGGCTATGGCTGCGCGCCGGCGCCTTGCGTTGCGCACACCCTGAGAACGCCAACCGTGCAACAACGTCTGAGACGCGACACTAGGCTGCGGGGCGTGACCCGACTCCTCGTCCGGCTGCTCGGTCTCGTCCTCCTCCTCGCGCTCGTGGCCGCCCCCGCCGCCTTCTACGGGCTGGAGGAGGACGGGGGCGGCAGCGAGCCCACCTCGATCAGCCGGTACGACGTGGAGATGACCGTCCGCGAGGACGGCACCGCGCGGGTCCGCGAGACGATCGTGCTGGAGGTCACGACCTCCGACCGGCACGGGATCTTCCGCTTCTTCGACCGCGCCGACTCCCCCGTCGAGGGCGGACGGGTCCGGCCCCGCGACGTCGAGGTGCTCCGCGACGGTGCGCGGGAGGACTGGGTGACGGAGTCCTCGGGCGCCGGGCGCTACCTCGTGTGGCGCATCGGCGACGCCGACGTCACGCTCACGCCCGGCTCGCACACCTACCGCCTGACCTACGAGCTGGCCGACGTGCTGGGCGAGGACGAGGACGGCCGGGCCGAGCTGCGCTGGGACGTCGTGCCCGGCGGCTGGGCCCAGCGCATCGACGAGGCCGAGGTCGCCATCCTGCTCCCGGCCACGACGGTGGGGGAGGTCGCCTGCGACCAGGGGGACGGGGTGCGTGGCGGCTGCACCGCGGTCGGCGGTGGCAGCGACCGGGTGGTCGTGGTGACCGGACCGCTGGCCCCCCGCACCCCGGTCACCGTGACCGCGACGCTCGACCTGCCCGCGCCCGACGCCCAGGAGACGCTGCCCTGGGCGCCGCGCTTCGACCCGGTGCTCGGGACCCGGGTGTGGCTGCTGGTCCTGGTCGTCGTGGGTGCGCTCCTGGCGCTCGGCCTCGGTGCGCTGCTGGCCGCTCGGGCCCGGGAGCGGGCGCCCGGGTTCCCGCTCACCTACACCCCGCCCACCGGCATCGGCCCGGCCCAGGGCTATTACGTCGCCCGTGAGCGGGTGGGGCGACCGCGGTACGTCGCCACGCTCCTGCACGCGGCCGAGCAGGGTGCGCTGACGCTGACGCCGCACGGTGAGGGCTGGACGATCGAGCGACCCGGGGACCGCGACGTCGAGGACCGTCTCGACCCGGTGACCCGCGACGCCATCCGCATCGTCCCCCGTGGGGACCGCTTCACCTTCACCAAGGGGAGCGTGGAGGCGGGCAAGAAGCTCACGGCCCGCATCGACCGCTTCGAGAAGGACGTCGCGCAGTGGGGCCGTGACTCGGGCACCGTCGTCCGGCACGGCCTCGGCGGCTTCGGTGCCCTGCTGGTGCTGCTGATGATCGGGCTGAGCGTGGTGACGGTCGTGGTGAACCCGGTCGACCTGGCCGCGCTGGCGCTCGTGCCCGGGGGGCTCGCCGTCGGCGCCGCCCCGCTGCTCACCCCCGGAGCCGGGACCCGGCGCACCGCGCTGGGACGCCGGCTGTGGTCGGAGGTGGGTGGCTTCGAGCGGGTGCTCTCGACACCCTCGAGCAAGCAGCGCTTCGACTTCGCCGGGCGCCGCGACCTCTACGCCGCCTTCGTGCCCTGGGCGGTCGCCTTCGGCTGCGCCAAGGAGTGGGCCGACAAGTACCGCTTCGAGATCGGCGAGGACCCGCCCGCGCCCCTGTGGGCCACCTGGTACGCCGGCTCGTCCGGGTCGGCCTGGACCGACCGCATCACCCACGACCTCGAGGCCAGCATGAGCTCGGCCATCTCGGCGTACGCAGCGACCCAGTCCTCGTCCTCCTCCGGCGGCGGCGGAGGCGGTGGCGGTGGCGGCGGAGGCGGCGGGTCCTGGTGACAGCCGGGGACGGTGCCGACAGGATGGAGCCATGGTCCCGCTCCTGATCGTCCTGGCCGTCGTCGTGCTCGTCGTCGGCTTCGTCGTGGTCGGCTTCAACAAGCTGCGCACCGCCGACATCGGCGCCCAGGAGGCGCTGGGCGGGATCGACGTCCAGCTCACGCGTCGCGCCGAGCTGGTGCCGAACCTCGTCGAGACCGTCAAGGGCTACGCCGCCCACGAGCGCGAGGTCTTCGAGGAGGTCACCCGCGCCCGCGCCGGCGTCGCGGCTGCCGCCGGCGGGGACGACGTGGCGGCCCGGGCCGCGGCGGACGCTGCCCTGCAGCAGGCGCTGGTGCGGTTGAACGCGGTGGCCGAGGCCTACCCCGACCTCAAGGCCGACCAGAACTTCGCCGAGCTGCAGCGCCAGCTGGCGCAGACCGAGGACCAGATCGCCTTCTCGCGGCAGTACTACAATGACGCCACCCGGACCCTCAACACGTTGGTGGCGACGATCCCGTGGATGTTCCTGTCCGGGGTCGCCGGCGTGGGGCGACGGGAGTTCTACGACGCCCCGCAGGGGCACCAGGCCCCGCCGCAGGTGTCCTTCTGATCCCCGGCCAGACCGTCCTGGCCTGACCGTCCTGGCCTGACCGTCCTGTCCCGCCTGGTCGATCCGACCGGTCAGTCGCCGATCATCGCCATCAGCACGACGACCAGGACCGCGATGGCGATGGCGACGATGCCGACCAGGAAGAGCTGACCCCGCCCCTCGGCACGACGCGGTGTGACCACCTGGGGCGGTGTCATCGTGACCTGCTCCTCCCGGGGCTCGTCCATGCTCCGCCTCCTGTGGGGTGCTGGCGGATCGTCGCCCGCGACATCCTTTACCTACGGCTTTACCTTGCGCTACCCCTGCGGGGGATCTGGAGCGGCCACCCTGTCAGATTCCCGCCGCGCCGACGCGGCGTCCCACGCGTCGGGCGGTGCGAGGAGTCGGCGGTGGTCAGAAGACGCCGAAGGGTCGGAACTGCACGGAGAGGCGCGGCCCGGCGGAGGCGACCTTGGGGACCGCGTGCTCCCACGTGCGCTGGCAGCTGCCGCCCATCACGAGCAGGTCGCCGTGCCCCAGCTCGAAGGCCAGGCTCTCGCCGCCGCCCCGCGGCCGCAGCATGAGTCGTCGCGGATCGCCCACCGAGACGATGGCGACCATGGTGTCGTGCGTGGAGCCGCGACCGATGGTGTCGCCGTGCCAGGCCACGCTGTCACGTCCGTCGCGGTAGTAGCAGCACCCGGCCGTGCGGAACGGCTCGCCCAGCTCGCCGGCGTAGTGCTCGCTGAGGGCCTCGCGGGCCTCGGTGAGCGAGGGGTGCGGCAGCTCCTGGTCGATCATGTAGGTGTAGACCAGCCGGGGGACGTCGACGAGGCGGTCGTACATCTGCCGCCGCTCGGCGCGCCAGGGGACCCGCGAGACCAGGGCGTCGAAGACGTCGTCGGGCTCGGGCAGCCAGGTCCGGCGTACGTCGATCCAGGCGCCGTGGGTGAGCG
>NZ_LUPI01000071.1:0-11815 GCF_001627265.1 Nocardioides sp. REDSEA-S30_B4
CGCTCGGTTCTCGGGGTCGGCCCGGGGTCGGCTCGGGGTGGAACCCGGTGGCGCGCCGTCGGCGCGGTCCGACACAGTGGTGCCCATGACCGTGGCGGCCAGCGTGCGTGACCTGACGAAGATCTACGGCTCGGGCCAGACGGAAGTGCGCGCCCTCGACGGCGTGAGCCTCGACATCGGGGCGGGGGAGTTCACGGCGGTCATGGGCCCCAGCGGCTCGGGCAAGTCCACGCTCATGCACTGCTGCGCGGCCCTCGACACCGCCGACTCGGGGTCGGTGCGCATCGGCGACGTCGAGCTGACCGGGCTGAAGGACAAGGCGTTGACCGCGCTGCGGCGCGACGAGATCGGGTTCGTCTTCCAGTCCTTCAACCTGGTGCCGACGCTCACCGCGAAGGAGAACGTCCTGCTGCCGCTGGCCATCGCCGGGCGCCGCCCCGACGCGGAGTGGTTCGACCAGGTGGTCGCGACCGTGGGGCTGGCCGACCGGCTGGGGCACCGGCCCAACCAGCTCTCCGGGGGCCAGCAGCAGCGCGTCGCGGTGGCGCGCGCCCTGGTCAGCCGGCCGCGGATCGTCTTCGCCGACGAGCCGACCGGCAACCTCGACAGCCGCTCGGGTGCGGAGGTGCTCAGCCTGCTGCGCCGCAGCGTCGACGAGCACCAGCAGACGATCGTCATGGTCACCCACGACCCCGTCGCGGCCGCCTACACCGACCGGGTCGTCTTCCTCGCCGACGGTCGCGTCGTCGACGAGCTGCGCGCACCTGACCGGGACGCCGTGCTCGAGGTCATGACCCGGATGACCGAGGCCGCCGCCCCGCGCGACGACGCCTCGGCCCAGGAGGCCTGAGCCGTGCTCCGGGTCTCCCTGCGCAGCCTGCTCGGCCGCAAGGTGCGGCTGCTGATGAGCACCTTCGCGATCGTGCTCGGTGTCTCCTTCGTCGTCGGCACCCTGGTCTTCTCCGACACCCTGCAGCGCTCCTTCGACTCGATCTTCGCCTCCTCGGCAGGCGACGTCGTGGTCCGACCCGACGGCCAGGGCGGCGGGCCGCCGGGGTCGCGGACCGTCCCCGGCGACGTGGTCGACGAGCTCGCGGCCCTGCCCGGCGCCGCCCGCGCCGACGGCCAGGTGGCCTCGATCGGCGTCTACGTCATCGACACCGACGACCGGCCCGTCGGCGGGTTCGGCCCGCCCGCCCTCGGCCAGGGGTGGAGCGACGCTCCCGCCGTCGACGGGCGCGAGGGCCTGGTGATCGTGGAGGGGCGTGCGCCCGAGGGTCCCGAGGACGTCGTGCTCGACACCCGCACCGCCGACCGGGCCGGCTACTCCCTGGGTGACACCGTGCCGATCCAGACCCCGGGCGAGCAGGCGCGGGTCGAGCCCACGCTGGTGGGCCTGGCCGACTTCGCCGACGGGGGCTCGCTCAACGGCGCCACCCTCGCCGCCTTCGACCCCGCCACCGCCCAGGACCTGTTCCTCGGCGGGCAGGACGCCTGGACCGAGGTCTGGGTCACCGCGGCCGACGGGGTCAGCCAGGACGAGCTGGTCGAGCAGGTGCGCGAGGTGATCGACGCCGACCTCGAGGCCGTCACCGGTGACGAGGCCGCCGAGTCCAACGCCGCCGACCTCCAGGAGGCGATCGGCTTCCTGGAGACCTTCCTGCTGGTCTTCGCCGGCGTCGCCCTGGTCGTGGGGGCCTTCCTCATCGTCAACACCTTCTCGATCCTGGTGGCCCAGCGCTCCCGCGAGCTCGCGCTGCTGCGGGCCCTGGGCGCGAGCCGCCGCCAGGTCACGGTCTCGGTGCTGGTCGAGGCCCTGGTGCTCGGCGTCCTCGGTGGCACGCTCGGCCTGGGGCTCGGCATCCTGCTGGCCCAGGCATTGGCCGCGCTCTTCGCGCAGGCGGGCCTCGACCTGTCCGGTCAGCCGCTGGTGATCGCGGCCCGCACCCCGCTGGCGGCGTACTCCGTCGCGGTCCTCGTGACCGTCGCCGCCGCGCTGGTCCCCGCCCTGCGCACCGGTCGCATCGCCCCGGTCCAGGCGCTGCGTGACGACGTCGCGCTGCCGGAGTCCTCCCTGCGTCGCCGGCTCGTGGTCGGGCTGGTGCTGGCGGTGCTCGGCGGCGCCGCTCTGCTCGTGGGTCTCTTCGGCGACACCGCGTACGCCGGCTGGGTGGTCGGCGGCGGGGTCCTGGCCGTGCTGCTGGGCGTCACCGCGGCCTCGCCGCTGCTCTCGATGCCGCTGCTGGGCGCCGCGGCCGCGCTCTTCCGCCGGGTCTTCGGCACCGTCGGGGTCCTGGCGGGGCAGAACACCCTGCGCAACCCGCGGCGCACCGCGGCCACCGCCTCCGCGCTGATGATCGGGCTCGCGCTGGCCGGGACGATGTCGATCGCCGGCGCCTCCGCGTCCGCGTCGGTCGACCAGCAGATCGAGGACAGCTTCGTCGGCGACTACGTCGTCACCAACGTCTTCGGCGGTCCGTTCTCGCCGAGCGTGGCCGAGGCCCTGGTCGACGTGGAGGGCGTGGACCGCGTGGCGGTCGAGCGCTACGACGTGGCCCGGCTCGAGGGCGACTTCGTCTTCGTCGGTGCCGTGAGCGGCGAGGACCTCGACCTCCTGGGGCTGGAGCTGCTCGACGGCTCCCGGCCCCCCAGCGGCGACCGCGAGGTGCTGCTGGCCGAGCAGGTCGCCGACGACGCCGACGTCCGGCCCGGCGACACGGTGGTGCTCGAGGTGCCCGGCGGGGAGCAGGAGTGGACCGTCGCCGGCACCTACGCCGCCAACCCGGTCGTGCCGGCCACCGCGCTGGTCTCGCCAGAGGCCTTCAGCGGCCGCGCCGGCTTCGCCGACCAGGACCGGATGCTCGTCGTGTTCGGCGACGGCACCGCGGCCGACGTCCTCGGCGAGCGCATCGACGAGGTGCTCGCGGACCAGCCGACGCTGGCCGCCCAGGACCAGCAGGAGTACGCCGAGGTCCAGCGCGAGCCGATCGAGCAGCTGGTGCTCATGGTGTTCGCGCTGCTGGGCCTGGCCCTGGTCATCGCCGTGCTCGGCATCGTCAACACCCTGGCGCTCTCGGTCATCGAGCGCACCCGCGAGGTGGGTCTGCTGCGCGCCGTCGGCCTGGGGCGGGGACAGCTGCGCCGGATGGTGACGCTGGAGTCGGTCGCCATCTCCGTGCTCGGCGCGGTGCTGGGCGTCGTCCTCGGGGTGCTCTTCGGCGTGGTCATGATGACCGCCCTGCGTGACGAGGGCCTCGAGGTCATCTCGGTGCCCTGGGGCCAGCTCGCGGTCTACCTCGTGCTCGCGGTGATGGTCGGCGTGCTCGCCGCGGTCCTCCCGGCCCGCCGCGCCGCGCGCCTCGACGTCCTGCAGGCCATCGCGACCGAGTAGGACGTCCGCGCCCACGCGGCGAGTGTTGCCCGGATGCGCCCGACGCTTTGGCAACTCGTGCCCGCTCACGTGGTGTGACGGGTCCGGACCGTGGTAAGGGACGGATTTCGCGGATCCGGCCCGATGCCGCACCAGGTTGTCTAGTCTGCTGAGCGTGGATGAGGTTCTCGTGACGGACGGTCGGGCGCTCAAGCACGTCCAGGTCCGTGAGTACGTCCGCAACCTCGTGACCGGATCAGCGCCGGGGTCACCGGCGCCGTCCGAGCGCGAGCTGGTCCAGCACTTCGGCGTGGCCAGGATGACGGTGCGCCAGGCCATGGACGCGCTGGTCGTCGAGGGCCTCCTCGAGCGGATCCCGGGTCGGGGCACGTTCGTGGCGCGACCCCGACGCACCGCGAGCCGGATCACCGGCTACACCGAGGAGATGACCCGGCGCGGCATGCTCGCCGAGAGCCAGACGCTGCTGGCCCGCCGTGAGCAGGCCGGCCCGGGTGTCGCCCGGGCGCTGGCGCTGACCGAGGGCGACGCGGTCATCCACTGGCGCCGCCTGCGTCGCGCCGACGGGGTGCCGATGTGCATCGAGGACGCCTACCTCAACGAGGTGCTGCTGCCCGGCTTCCTGCAGAGCGGCATGCCGACCAGCCTCTACGACTCCCTGGAGTCGCGTGGGCTGCGCCCCACCTGGGCCGAGGACTCGGTCAACGCCGACAAGGCGACCGGCGAGGAGTCCTCGCTGCTGGAGGTCGACCCGATGAGCGCGGTGCTGCGGCACTCGCGCCGCGCGGTCTCCGGCGAGAAGGTCGTCGAGGTGTCCCGTTCGGTCTACCGCGCCGACCGCTACACGCTGTGGGTGCAGCTCGGCCAGGACGGCTGACGAGGACGCGTCAGCGGACCCACCGAGCCGGGCGTCACCCCGGTGGTCGAGCAGCGAGCGGGCGTCGAGAGCACGGCTCGCCGATCCGGGCGTCAGTCGTGCCGGCGGGGCAACTCACCCAGCGGCGCGACGGCCTTGCCGCTCTCCTCGCACACCCACGTCGGGTCCGGTCCGCCGAGGTCGGGCTGGATGTGCACCATGTGCTCGGCGTCCTCGTCGCACCAGTCGCACACCGGCCAGCGACCGGTCGAGTCGAAGAGGGCGTCCTGGACGTCCTGGGCGATGAGCCCGGCGACGTACTGCGCGCCCTCGGGCCACTGCTCGGCCCACCACGAGCGCGCCGAGACGGCCTCCTCCAGCGCCGAGACCGCTGCGGGGGTCGCCTGGCGTCGTGCCTCGAGGTCCGCGAGGACCCGGGACCTGGCCTCGAAGAGCTGTGCGACGTCCACCGTCCCATTAGTAGCACCGCTGCCTAGGCTGTCGGCGTGATCCTGATCGACCCGCCGAACGCCGCCGGTCACGGCCGGTTGTGGTCGCACCTGGCCAGCGACACCTCCCTCGCGGAGCTGCACGTCTTCGCCGAGAGCCTGGGCTTCTCGCGCCGCGGCTTCGACCGGGACCACTACGACGTGCCGTCGGAGTGGTACGCCGACGTGGTCGCTGCCGGGGCCGAGCCGGTCAGCAGCCGCGAGCTCGTGCGCCGCCTGGTCGCGGGCGGGCTGCGGGTGCGCAAGCCGCGCACCGGTGGGACGGCACGCTAGCTGGCGACCCGTCGGAGGCCGGCGAGCTCGGCGTCGAGGTTGGCCCTGGCATCGGCCTCCCACGCGCTGCGGGCGGGTGCGGTGTGGAAGAGGGTCGGCTTCTCCGCGAGGTGCTCGAGGACCTGGGTGCGGCCCAGGGCGAAGGAGTCGTCGTCGAGGTGGGAGTACTCCTCGCGCACGCTGCGGACGTACGTCGCGTAGCGGGCCGGGGGTGCGGCGAGGATGGCCAGGTCGGCGTCGGAGAGGGCGCACCCGGCCACGTCGTCCTCGACCGGCTCGTGGGTCTCGGTCATCCGCACCAGCCGGGCCACCTCGGCGGCGGTCTCCTCGCCGACCGAGAGCGGCAGGGTGTCCTCGGCCCGGGCGGCCGAGCGCTCCTCGGCGTCGCGCTCGCCGTCGTAGACCGCGTCGTGGAACCACGCGGCCAGCACCACCGGGAGGTGGGGGTAGTCGACGCCGGCCTCGGCGAGCTCGGCGAGCCGGCCGAGCACGTCGGCGAGGTGCTGGAGGTCGTGGTAGCCGGGGCGGTCCCAGGCGTCGAGGAGGTCCTCGCGCAGCGCCTCGTCGCCGGAGAGCGGCCAGCGCCGGCGCAGCTGCTCGCGCAACGGGCCGGTGTGGTCGTCATGAGCGGGCATCGCCCCATTGAACCCCATGGCGCCGACCACGTGTGACGTGGCGCACGCTAGGCTGCCGATAACTAGAACCTGTTCTCGTTCCCGTGAGGAGCGACTCGACGAGGAGTGTGGCCGTGGCTGCGAGCACCGAGAAGATCCGCGAGGTCGTGGAGTCCTACATCGCCCTCGTGGCGAACGGCACGGCGGCCCAGATCGCCGACCTCTACACCGACGACGCGACCGTGGAGGACCCCGTCGGCACCGAGGTCCGCCGCGGCCGCGAGGCCATCCTGGAGTTCTACGGCGGCCTGGAGGGCATGGAGGCGCGCACCAGCCTCGGCGTCGTGCGCATCGCCGGCGGCGAGGCCGTCTTCCACTTCGAGCTCGTCACCGTCGTCGGCGACCAGAGCTACACCGTCGCCCCCATCGACCACATGGTCTTCGACGAGGACGGGAGGATCACCGCCATGCGGGCCTTCTGGGACCCCGCGACGGACATGTCCGTCAGCTGACGGTCCCGACCCACGGTCCCGGCGCGGACCTCGGACGCCGGCCTCGGACGCGGGCCTCAGACGCGGGTCGCCGGCAGCGACATCGCTGCGGCGCTGGCGCGCGGCAGGCTGGCGCGGGCGGGCCGTGCCCGGTGCGGTGCCCGGGGGAGCGTGACCCGACCCAGGTCGACCAGCTGCGCCTCGCGGCAGGCGAGCCCGTGCAGGCGGCGCTGGTCCACCTCGATGCGGTCCGGGCCGGACTTCACCACGATGGTCAGGCCGCTGGAGGCCGGCAGGTCGCCGCCGACGACGAAGCAGCCGCGGTGGTCGGTGCGGGTGCGCCCCCTCAGCACGCCGCGGGAGTCGCGCACCTCCACGATGGCCGCGTACGCCGCGGCGCCGGTGTGCTCGTCCAGCACAACACCGGTGAACGCCGCGCCGACCTTCAGGTCGGCCGTGGCCGAGCGCGAGCCCGACGCGGAGGTCTCGGTGAGGACCAGGTCGAGCTCGTGGTGCTCGCCGCCGACCGTCTCGACCACCACCGGCGCCGTCCGCTGCGTGCCCTTGGTGGCACGCACCAGGCAGGCGGTGGAGGGCAGCCCGGCCAGGGTGTAGCCGCCGAGGCCGTCGGTCCGCACCGAGAAGCTGCGGCCGTCGGCGGTGGTCGCGGTGACGGTCGCGAACCTGGCGAGTCGCGGTGCGGTGTCGGCGACGAAGCCGGTCAGCACCGCTCCGCGGGTGAGCACCACGTCGGTGGCGGTCCGCCAGCCGGCCCTCACCAGCACCTCGAGCCGGGTGGGCGCGAGGCGGCTGGGGTCGTGGGCGGAGCGCTCGTCGGAGATCTCGAGGGTCCAGCGCCCCTCGGGCAGCAGTAGGTCGGTCTCACGGTGCCAGAGCCGGCGCTGGCCGACGAGCCGACCGTCGGCGTACCACGCGACGCGGACGACGCACGGCGTCTCCGCGAACAGGCGCAGCCGGATCGTGCCGTGGTCGGTGCGGAGCTGCATGGTGCCTCCTCGGGTGCGGTCGTGCGGTGGGTGTGACGGTGAGTCCGGTGGTTCGAACCTAAGGCCGCCGCGGGCACGCGTGGTCCACCGTTCGGGCACCATCGGGACACAGTCGGGTGACATCGGGTGACCGATCGGTCACCGGGAGGAGGCGGTCGCCGGTCGGTCAGGGTGCGGTGTGCTCGGCGCCGCAGTTGCTCTTGTTGTCCTGCTCGCTGGTGGCCAGCTGGGGGAGGAGCAGGTCGCCGACCTGGAGGTCCTCGCCCTGGGTGACCGAGAGAGGGGAGAGCGAGCTGGAGCCGAACTTGCAGTAGTAGGCGCCGGTCAGGTACGGCGGGTTGCTGCCGCCGGGCTGGATCTTCAGCGTGATCCCGCCCTGGGTGGTGATCGGCCCCCCGAGGGTGAACGCGCCGTCCGAACCCGTGGTGGCCGAGCCCAGGAGGGTGCCGTCCTTGGCGAAGGCGAGCACCCGCACGTCCTTCAGCACGGCCTCGGGGTAGACCTCGTCGAGGACGAAGCCGGAGATGCTGGCGCCCCGCTTCTTCCACGTGAAGGTGCTGGCCAGGTCGGCGCGGCCCTGCTTCACGTTGGCGCCCTTGATGGCGCCCTCCTGCGGCAGGTAGTTGCCCACGCCGGGGGCGACCATGCGGTACTTGCCGGGGTAGAGCCCCTTGAAGCTGGCCTCGCCGCGCTTGGCCTTGACGGTCCAGAACTGGCCCGAGGCCTTGCTGATGGCCGTGACGAAGACCGCCTCCTTGACCCGCTGGCCGCCCGCGCGCAGGTCGACCAGGAGCTTGCCGGCCTTCTTGCGCAGCACGATGCCGATGTTGCGCTTCTGCGTCGAGCGCAGGCCCTGGACATAGGTGCTCTTGTCGACCCAGGTCTTCTTCCGGTCGTAGGTGAAGACGGAGTAGCTGCCGTCGGGGAGTCCGCCGATGGCGAACTGACCCTTGTCGTTGGCCTTGGTGGAGAAGGACTGCTCGTTGGCGTTGGCGGCCACGACCTTGGCGCCGCCCAGCGGCCTGCCGCCGGCGCGGACGGTGCCGGTGATGGCGGCACCCGGCTTCATCCGGACGTTCTTCTGGACCTTCTTGCCCGCCTTCACGCGCACGCGCACGTCGGTGGGGGCGTACTTGTCGACGTTGTAGGCCGGCCGCTCGTCGGTGAACTGCAGGTAGTAGGTGCCCGGGGCCAGTCGCAGGGAGTAGATGCTGCCGTTGACCTTGCGCGAGCCGAGGAAGGTCCAATCCTCGTCGAACCAGCGGACCTTCAGCTTCACGTTGCCCGGCACGAGCACCTCACCGACCACGCGCCCCCTCTCGGCGGCGTGCGCGCCGGGGGCCAGCACCGTCGAGGCGCCCACGCTGCTCAGCAGCCCGACGAGCAGGGCGAGCAGCAGGCCGACGGCGGTACGGCGGGCGGTGGAGGTGGTCCCCATGACGACTCCGGTGGATGGGCGGCGTCCTGGCTGACGACCGCGGTGACTCCAGCCTAGGTCCGTCTCCTTCAGGGAGCCTCAAGAAAGGCTCAAGGCTTCCCCAGTTCTGCGGGAAGGTCCTCGGCGTGCAGGACCAGCAGACTCGTGACGGCCCTGGTGAGGCACACGTAGAGCCTCCGCAGCCCGGTCACGCGGTCGTGCTCGCCGGCCACCACGGCCGCGGGCTCCAGCAGCACCACGTGGTCGAACTCCAGGCCCTTGGCCAGGCTCGCCGGCACCACCTCGACCCGCGTCTCCCACTCCTGCTCCGCCTCGGCGGTCTGCGCTCCGAGCACGCGGTGGTCGACGGCGTCCAGCACGCGGGAGGTGGCGGCGACCACGTGGTCGGGTACGACGACGCCGACCGAGCCCTCGCGCGCCAGCACCCCGCGGAGCCGGTCGGCCAGGGTGGCGACCGGGTCCGGCACGCGGGCGACCTCCAGGTCGCCGCGCGTGCGTCGCACCGACGTGGGTGGCACGAGCGACGGGGCGACGTGGGGCAGCAGGCCGGCGGCGTACTCGATGACCTCGGAGGGGACGCGGAAGCCGCGGGTCAGCTGCTCGACGTGGGCGTCGGGCCTGCCGAGGTGGGCGAGGGCCTCCTCCCACGAGCGGGCACCCCACGGGGTGGTCGCCTGGGCGAGGTCGCCGAGCACGGTGACCGAGCCGGTGCTGGAGCGCCGGGCGAGCGCGCGCAGCATCATGGGGGAGAGGTCCTGCGCCTCGTCGGCGACCAGGTGACCGACCGACCCGGTGCGCTCGAGCAGGTCGCGCAGCTCGTCGAGGAGCACGGCGTCGGCGAGCGTCCACCGGGCGGTGCCGGCGCTGCGCGGCGGACGGTCCCACAGGAGGAGCCGCTGCTCGTCGGGGTCGAGGAGACCGTCGGCCGCCGATGCCAGCGCGTCGGGGTCCGAGAGCAGGCGGTGCAGCAGCTTCGCCGGGTCGACCGCCGGCCACAGCGCCCTCACGCACGCCTTGACCGGGGCGCTGCGCGCCACGGCGTCCTGCACCCGGTCGTCGGGGGACTCGCCCCCGGCCTCCATGCGCAGCAGCACCCGGTGGGCCAGGGCCTGGGCGAGCATCGAGCCGGCGGCGGCGTACCGGACGCCGCGGGTGCGCAGCCCGTCGAGCACCTCCTCGACCTCGTAGGACGGCACCCGCCAGCGACGCGACCCGCGCGGCACCACCAGGGCGTCGTCGGGAGTGCCGACGCCTGCCCACACCGCCCGCCGCAGCACCTCCGCGAGCCGGGCGTCGCCCTTGAGGGTGGCGACGTCGTCGGGCTCGACGGCGCGGACCCGGCGCCCCTCGGGCAGCGGTGCGGTGACCAGCTCCTCGATCGTCGCCTGGGTCGCCTCGACCTCGCCGAGCGCCGGCAGCACGTCGCGGATGTAGCGCAGGAAGGAGGCGTTCGGGCCGACCACCAGGACACCCTGGCGGGAGAGCTGCTCGCGGTGCGCGTAGAGGAGGTACGCCGCGCGGTGCAGGCCCACCGCGGTCTTGCCGGTGCCCGGGGCGCCCTGGACGCAGATGCTGCGCGCGAGGTCGGCGCGGACGATGACGTCCTGCTCGGGCTGGATGGTCGCCACGATGTCGCGCATCGGCCCGACGCGTGGCCGCTCGATCTCCGCCTCGAGGATCGCGCTGTGCTCGGGGCCACCGCCGCCGGTGAGCGGCTCGTCCTCGAAGCCGGTCAGCTCACCGCGGGAGAAGCCGTAGCGACGGCGCAGGTCCACGCCCATCGGCTCGGCGCTGCTGGCCCGGTAGAAGGGGGTGCTGACCGGGGCGCGCCAGTCGACCACCAGGGCGTCGCCGTCGGGGCCGGTGACGTGGCGGCGACCGATGTGGAAGGACTCCCCGGCGTGCTCGCCCCCCAGGTGGCCGGCGCCGTAGTCCAGCCGCCCGAAGAACAGCGGCACGGTCGGGTCGTCGGCCAGCTGCTTCATCCGCAACGCGAACGTGGACTCGAGGAACTCCCGGCTCACCCAGTCCGCCGCGGCACCGGCGTCCATCGACGCGGTGCGCTCACGCATCCGGGCCAGCTGGCGCCGGGACTCGGCGAGGTGCTGCTGCTCGCGGCGCAGCTCGGGATCGGGTGGGTGGGCGGTCTCGGACGCGGACTCGGGCATGGCGCAGCACCTCGCGGAGTAGACGACCCGGGGGTGGAAGCGGCCCCGGGCGAACCGCCCAGCCTAGGACGCGGTCGCCTCGGTCTCCACCGCATTCCTCGGCGCCGGCCCCTGGGCGCTCATGGCCCAGCGAATGGTCCCGATCGCGGCGCCGCCGAGCACCTTCACGACCGTGCGTTCGGTGACCGGCATCAGCGGCAGCCGCAGCGGGAGCCGGCTCCACGCCGGCATCAGCCCCACGGCCGCGGCCACGAGGACGGCGTACGCCGGGCGCGCGAGGAGCGGGATCGGCGGGCGCAGCACGACGTAGCGGACGGCCTCGCGGGCCTCGGGGGTGCCACGCAGCTCGGCGCGGTAGGAGGACAGCGCCTCCTCGAGCCCGGCCTCGGTGGTGGGCGGGTCGACCACGCCGAGTCGCCGGCCGATCTCGGCGATCTGGGCGACGTACTCGTCGCGGCCGGCCCGGTCCAGCGGGCGGGCGCCGTAGGTCTGGTGGGCCAGCAGGAAGGAGTGCGCCTCTGCCACGTGCACCCAGCGCAGCAGGTGAGGGTCGCTGGCGGCGTACGCCGTGCCGTCGGGCATCGTGCCGGTGACCCGCTCGTGGATCCGGCGTACGGCGGAGCAGGCCGCCTCGGCGTCCTCGGCGTGTCCGAAGGTGGTCACCGCCAGGAAGGTGCTGGTGCGGGCGAGACGACCGAGCATGTCGCCGCGGTAGCCGCTGTGCTCGGAGACCGCCCGCATCGCCGCCGGGTGCAGGGTCTGCAGCAGCAGCGCCCGGATGCCGCCGACGAACATGCTGGCGTCACCGTGCACCCGCGCGATCGCGCTGTCGGGCTCGAACCACCGCGGCCCCGGGCGACCGTGGATCCGCTCGCGCTGCCGCGGCCCGTCCGGCCCGGCCACCCGGGCGAACACCGCCGCCCCCAACCGCTCGCGCGCCCCGCCGATCACGTCCACGCCTCCGAGACTAGGTGTTCTGTCCACACAGGTTGGGCACAAGGTCGGCTGGTGACTTGCCGCCGAGCGCGGTGTGACCGCGGTGGTGATTGTAGGTGTGGAGCCAGTCGGTGA
>NZ_LUPI01000072.1:0-56860 GCF_001627265.1 Nocardioides sp. REDSEA-S30_B4
GGGCGTTGGCTGCTCGACCACCTTCGGGAGCCAGGTCGAGGGTGAGGTCGCCGCGGCTGAGGTAGCCCAGGGCTTTGGCCCGGCGGACGTCGAGGGAGTCGGTGGAGCCGGCTGCGAGGAGTTGGTCGGCGATGGTGCGGATGGCGTGCTCGAGCTCTTCGGCATCGGCACGGTCGAGAAGGCCGGTGAGGTGGACGCCGTTGGCGGTGCCGATGGACCACGCGGTTGAGAGGTCGAGGGTGACGTGCAGCGTGGACTGGGTGTCGGCCTCTTCCATCTCGCATGCCTCGGGGTCGAACCGTGCGGCGGCTTCTGCGACGAGTCGTTTGACGGTGGTGAAGGAGGCGGTGTGGATGACGTGGGCGAGGTGGGCGTCGACGAACGCCGCAGCTTCTGCGGTCAGGGCGCGGGTGAGGTCGGTGACGCGGCGGACCCGCCAGACCTGGACCTGGCCGTCCAGCAGGCGCTGCCAGATCTTGGGGAGTCGGTAACGGGCTTCGACGGCGTCGGAGAGCAGCATCCGGCCCGAGTCGGTCGAGCGACCCAGGGCGGCGGCGAGCTCGATGACCGCGAACTCCGAAATCTCCGGTGCACCGGGGCCGGCGAGCTCGAGCATCGTGTCGGCACCGGGCATCCCGAACCGGGACAGCCAGGCGTTCTCTGCTTCGGTGTGGGCGTCGTCGTCGGGCAGCCCGAATGTGCCGTACAGGTCGGGGAGCAGCTGGCCGGTGGTGTGGCGCTCAGCCCACTCGGCGATCGCGATGAACCGGTCCCGGTCGGCCTGGTCAGCAGCCTGGTCGAGGTCGCGAATCTCGGTCAGCAGGTCACCGGTCGGCACAGGAGTGGAGTCCTGTGCCGAGTGATCCTGGTGCCCGAGTGCCATGACCAGATTCTACTGGAACACCAGTTCGAAAGGAACCCTGGATGCGGGCCCGGGGAAGAATCTGTGGAGGACGAGTCAAGCGCAACCCAAGCGAGCACCCCGGCGGACCGAAAGGGTCAAGCGAACCTCAACCAAGTACCGAAATCGAATGCCCACCGGAAGCACGCCTTCGATAAATGCAGGACCTGCTGCAGCGCGAACGCCCAGGCGCCCACCCACCCGGACCACCGAGTCGATGCAGACCGGAGGGCGTGCCGTGAAAGGGGTTCACGAGGAACCCTCCAGTCACCCCGTAGAGCAGGCTGCTTGTCGGCGTACGGGGCTTCGAGGCTCGTCGCTGGCGCTCCTCGCACCTCAACCGGCGGTGGAGGCCGTCGCTCGGCGCCTCCTCGACCGGCGGTGGGGGCGGGGTCTCGAGACGGCGCTGGCGCGCCTCCTCGACCGGCGGTGACGATCAGCAGGCGGAGGCCAGGTCGCCGGCCTGGTTGGCGGCGTAGCCCTCCGACAGCGAGCCGAGCGAGCCTCCGGTGACAGGGGCGCCGGCGTTCTTCTTCGACGTCTTGCCCTTGGACGGGGCGGCGGTGCCCTCGGCCTTCTCGATCGCGGCGGTGACCTTGCGGTGGACCAGGTCGATGTCGGGGTCGGCGGTGTTCACCATCGGCGGGACGATCGAGAGGGTCGAGATCTTCTGCGACTTCGCCTTCAGCGCGAGCTCGAGGAACGTGTCGACCTCGGAGGCGGGGACGTTGGTCGAGATCAGCTCCGAGGACGCCTGGGCGATGGCCTGGAAGTTGCGCAGGGCGACGCTGGGGCTGACCTGCTGGAGCATCGCGTTCATGACGCACTTCTGACGGGCCATGCGGGAGTAGTCGTCGGAGTCGTATCGCGCCCGGGCGTACCAGAGCGTCTCGAAGCCGGAGAGCTTGCGCGTGCCGGGGTCGATGTAGTGGAAGAAGTCGTCGTGGGGCAGGCCGACCGGGATCGCCTGCCGCACGTTGAGCGTGATGCCGCCGACGGCGTCGACGAGGTCCTTGAAGCCCTGGAGGTTGACCATCGCCCAGTAGTTGATCTGCAGGCCGGTGATGCCCTCGACCGCGGAGATGGTCGCGTCGACGCCCGGGTCCTCGCTGCCCTCGAAGAGCTCGGTGTTGTCCTGCGCCCAGGTGCTGACGCCGTTGAGGTAGTCGGCGTCGAAGCCGTCGGGGAACTGCTCGGCCATCACCGACCCCTCGGCGAAGGGGAAGTTCTGCATGTTGCGCGGCAGCGAGACGAGCACGGTGCGGCCGGTGTCCTCGTCGATGGAGGCGACGGTCAGGGAGTCCGGGCGCAGGCCCCAGCGTCCGGCGCCGGAGTCACCGCCGAGCAGCAGGACGTTGAAGCGGCCGTGGTGGGCGTCGGTGACCTGGCCGGAGCCGAACATGGTGAGCATCAGGTCGCGCTGGACGCCGACGACGTGCGCACCGAAGAGCAGCGCGCCGGCGACCGAGAGGCACAGCACACCGTTGACGCCGACGGCGGCTCGACGGTGGGCCAGGCCGAGGGTCAGCGGCTGACCCAGGCGCCAGGCGTCCATGAACAGGAACGCCCAGCCGACCGCGCCGACCAGGAGTGCCAGGCGCAGCAGCAGGAGGAACCACGGGGTCGAGCCGAGGGTGAGGGCGAGCCCGTGGTCGAAGGCCACCGCCACCGCTCCCACGACGACCAGCAGCCACATCCCCACCCAGGTCCGCAGCGCGACCAGGCCGACGCGACGGTTGCCCCCGGCCGCCAGCTGCGCCGAGCCGGGCACGACCAGGGTCATCACCATCAGCGAGAGGGCGCGACGGAACCGGATCCGCGCGGCACGCTCGGCGACCGAGGTGCGCGCTGCCTGGACGGGCGACCCGGGGGAAGGGGCGGGCATGCCCAGCAGTATCACCAGTCACAGGCGCCACACTCCTTAGGCGCGCCGACCCGCCTCGATCTCGGACTTGCGGGCCAGTCGGTGCGCGCGACGGATCTCCGCCTCGCGGTGCCGCCGCAGGTCGTCGGGCGTCTCCGGCACCAGGGGTGGGACCTCGCGCGAGCGGCCCTCCTCGTCGATGGCGACGAAGACGAAGTACGCCGACGCCACGTGCAGCCCGTCCGCGCTCGGGTCGTTCCAGGGCTGGGCCTCGACGCGCACCCCGATCTCCATCGAGGAGCGCCCGGCCCAGTTCACCTGGCCCAGCGTGCGCACGATGTCGCCGACGTGGACCGGGGCGAGGAAGACCATCTCGTCGAGGGCGGCGGTGACGGCCGGGCCGCCGCTGTGTCGCTGGGCCACCGCGCCGGCGGTCGAGTCGGCGAGCTTGACGATCTCCCCACCGTGCACGTTGCCGAGCAGGTTGGCCTGCGGCGAGTGCGTCATCACCGCCAGGGAGACCCGCGCGAAGGCCGGGGACCGCGGTTCGAGGGAGGCCACAGGCACGCACGGTAGCGTCCCCGCCATGACGGAGCGTCCCCCCACCGGCGGCGATGGCGAGAAGCCGCCCTACGACTGGCTGTACGGCAAGCAGGGCCGCCCCACCGACGGCGGCGCCGACGCCGACCCCGATGCCACCCGTCGCATCCCGGTGCAGCCGCGCGGGACCTCCGGCAGCCCGCGCCAGCAGCCCCCGCCACGGCAGCAGCCGGCACCCCAGCCGACCCCCCAGCCGGCCCCACCGCTCGCCCCGACTCCCCCGTCGGGCCCGTCGGGACGCGGACCACGCAGGCGACCGCGGTTCCGGCTCCGCTACGTGTTCCTGCTGCTGGTCCTGTGGCTGATCTTCCTCGTCTACACGCCCTTCCACGCCTGGACGAAGATCTCCGAGTCCGGTTTCGAGCCCAAGGGCGAGCGCCCCGCCGAGCAGCCGGGCACGACGTACCTCATGGTCGGCAGCGACTCCCGCGCCGGCCTGTCGCCCGAGGAGCGCAAGGAGCTCGGCACGGGCAACGCGTCCGGGCAGCGCACCGACACGATCATGATGCTGCACACCGGGTCCGGCCCGAACCTGCTGATGTCGATCCCGCGCGACTCGCTCGTCGAGGTGCCCGGCTACGGCACCAGCAAGATCAACGCCGCCTACGCGTTCGGCGGCCCCAAGCTGCTGACCGAGACCATCGAGCTCAACACCGGCATCCGCGTGGACCACTACGTCGAGATCGGGATCGGCGGGTTCGTCGACCTCGTCGACGCCGTCGGCGGCATCGAGATCTGCCCGAAGATGGCGATGAAGGACCCGCAGGCCAACCTGGACGTCAAGAAGGGCTGCCAGGAGGCCGACGGCAAGACCGCCCTCGGCTACGCCCGGTCCCGCAAGCTCTACACCGGGCTCGGTGACATCCAGCGTGCCCAGGCCCAGCGCGAGGTCGTCTCCGCCGTCGGCGCGGAGGTGCTCTCGCCGTGGTCGGTGCTCAACCCGCTGCGCTACTGGAACCTCAACATGGCCGCCACCCGCACCGTGGAGTTCGGCAAGGGCATGTCCCCGGTCCGGGCCGGCCTCTGGGCGATGGCGATGACGCAGGTCAACGGGGAGAACGGCCTGACGTGCGGGGTGCCGATCAGTGACCTGTCGGTGCGCTGGGACTCCGAGCGCGCGCCGCGGATGTTCCAGGCGATCATCGACGACGACACGGACCGCATCGGCAAGCAGCTGTGCTCTCCGTCAGGATTGGCCTCATGACGCAGACGCCCGAGAGGACCTACGAGACCCTCGACTGGCAGGTCGACGCCGACGGCGTCGCCACCTTGACCCTCACCCGTCCCGACGCGCTCAACGCCTTCGACCTGACGATGGCCCGCGAGCTCGAGCAGGTCTTCCGCACCGACGCCCGCGCCGACGACGTCCGCGCGGTGGTCGTCACCGGCTCCGGCCGCGCGTTCTGCGCCGGCATGGACCTCTCCGCCGAGGGCAACGTCTTCGGCCTCGACGAGTCGGTGCGCCCCACCCCCGAGGAGTTCCGGGCCGCCTACGACGAGCCGCCGTACGACGAGGGCGTCCGTGACACCGGCGGCAAGGTCACGCTCGCGATCCACGCCCTGCCCAAGCCGGTCATCGCCGCCATCAACGGCCCGGCCGTGGGCATCGGCGCGACCATGACCCTGGCGATGGACCTGCGCCTGGCCTCGACCAAGGCCCGCATCGGCTTCGTCTTCGGTCGGCTCGGGATCGTGCCCGAGGCCTGCTCGACGTGGTTCCTGCCCCGGTTGGTCGGTCCGCAGCGCGCCCTGGAGTGGATCTACTCCGCGGAGATCCTCACCGCCGAGCAGGCCCTCGAGGGCGGGCTGCTGCGCTCGGTGCACGAACCCGACGACCTGCTCCCGACCGCGCTGGAGCTGGCTCGCTCCTTCGTCAAGGACCGCTCGCCGATGGCGCTGGCCCTGGCCAAGCAGATGGTCTACCGCAACGGTGCCGCGGCGCACCCGTTGGAGGCGCACCTCTCGGACTCGCTGGCGATGTACTGGACGTCGATGGGCGACGGCAAGGAGGGCGTGGCCGCCTTCCTGGACAAGCGGGCCCCCGAGTTCACCCGCAAGGCGTCGCAGGCTCCGCGGATCTACCCGACCTGACGGGTCGCGCCGGCCTCGACCGGCTCCTCGAGCGCCTCGCGCAGGCGCGCGAGGATGCCGGCGAGGAGGCGCGACACCTGCTCCTGGGAGACCCCGACGGCGTCACCGATCTCGGACTGGGTGCGGTTGTCGAAGAACCGCATGCCCACGATCGTGCGCTCCCTCTCCCCCAACCCGACCAGGAGCGGGAGGACGGCCAACCGTGCCTCGGTGGAGGCGAACGCCGGGTCCACGTCGCCGAGCCGCGCCACCGGCGACTCCTCGGTGGTGGGACGGGGCGCGTCCAGCGAGACCGGCGCGTAGCAACCTTCCGCCGACAGCGCGTCGCGGACCAGCGGCACCGACAGCCCCAGGTGGGCGGCGATCTCAGCGACGTCGGGTTGTCGGCCCAGACGCTGCGACAGCTCGGCCTCGGCCGAGACGACCGCGGCCTGGGTCTCCTGCACCGAGCGCGGCGGACGGACCGTCCAGCCGGCGTCGCGGAAGTGTCGCCGCAGCTCCCCGCGCAGGGTCGGGACGGCGAAGCTGAGGAAGTCGTCGCCCAGCGTCGGGTCGAAGGCCCGGACGGCCTTCACGAGCCCGAGGCTCGCGACCTGGTCGAGGTCGTCGTCGGCGATGCCGCGACCGCGGTAGCTGCGGGCGATGTCACGCGCCACCGGCAGGTTGAGCGAGACGACCTCGTTCTCGTAGCGCGTGCGCGTGGCGCCCGACGAGGCGCGGGCACGCATCAGCAGCCGGGCGGTCTCGGAGCGCCGCCTGGCTTCGCCCACTCGCGCGGTGAGCGCCTCCCGGTCGTCCCCCACACCACGATGGTGGCACGGTCGGGACGGCCGGGAGGGCGATTCCCGCGACTGCGGGTGCGACGGTGGGTCAGCCGGCGGCGCGCGCCGCGCCCTGCTCCGAGGAGGCACCGCTGGTGGAGAGCTCACCGCTCTTGTCCTCCAGGTGCGCGCGGATGAACCAGTGGAACAGCTCGAGCTTGTCGGTCTGACCGATGAACATGTCCTCGGTGACGGGGTCGAGCTCGCCGAGCTCCGCGATCGCCTCGCGGTAGCTGGTGATCACGCCCTGGTAGACGACGTCGAGGGCACCGAGGTGCTCCTGGGTGGTCGCACGCCCGATGGAGTACTCGTCCCACGAGCGGTTCTCGACGATCGCGGCGGGGGTGCCGACCGGCGAGCCACCGAGGGTCGCGATCCGCTCGGCGAGGTCGTCGGCGAAGCCGCGGACCTCCTCCACCTGCGGATCGAGCATCTCGTGGACGGCGATGAAGTGCGGGCCGACGACGTTCCAGTGCACGTGCTTGAGCGTCAGGTGCAGGTCGTTGGCGGCGTACAGGCGGTCCTGGAGCAGCTCGACGACGCGCACGGCGTCCTTCTCGTCCAGACCGGGGGTCGTGTACTTCAGGTTGATAGCCATGTCCTCGAAGTTACCCACGGCCACGGGGGGTCATACCACCCTTCCGGGGAGGGGGCCGGTGCCGCCCGGGGGGACGGTTGGGGACGCGGCACCGGCCTCCCCGAGTTGGCGGAGGACCGCAACACATCGGGTCCGTACCCGGCCACCACCGCCCGATGCGCGGGCAGGGCGGTGGTCCAGACCGAAGGCCCTCAGCGGCCCCCGCTGGGTCCCCGCACGAGTCGCTCGGTGCCGCGCGCGGCGAGCGCGACCAGGCCCTCCAGCGGCCCGCGGCGACCGAGCAGCGCCACGACCGCACCGGCGACCACGACCACGCCGACCTGGACCACGGTCCCCTGGCGCCCCTCCGCCGGCGGGAGGAGGTCCGAGGTCATCAGGACGTGCAGGGTGTAGAGCGTCAGCGTCATGGCCCCGGCGCCGGTGAGGACGGTGACGAGGTGACGGGCGGGTCCGTCGAGGGCACGCAGCGCCCACACGAGCAGTGCTACCACCGCGAGGGCGGCACCACCGGTGCGGAGCAGGTCGAAGGTGGTGCTGGAGTGCGGGGCCGAGACCAGCAGCCACTGCCACGCGCCGTCGACCGGGGTCTGACCGTAGAGGCCGGTGTCGATGAGGCGGTGCAGGCGCTCGAGCGCCTCCTCGTCGTCACGACCGACCAGCAGCCACAGGTCCCGGTCGAGCCGGCGGACCGTGCCCTCGCGCGCCAGCAACCGGTCCGAGACCAGCTCGGCCGCTGCGGCGACCAGGGCCGCCGCCACGGCGACCAGGCCGAGGACCCGCCCCGGCACCCGACGCAGGTCCAGCCGGCCCAGCGCCATCCCGGCCAGCAGGTAGGCGCTCCACACCAGCACGGGGTAGTAGCCGGTGAACAGCACCTCGGAGGCCAGTCGGCCCGGCTCCTCGAGCCCCTCGATCGAGGGGCTGTCGTAGCCGCGCGGCGGCAGCCCGGGACGCACCCACCACAGCAGCACGGGCGTGACCAGGGTCGCGAGGAGGCAGAGCACCGCCAGCAGCCGGGCGCTGCACCCGACGAGCAGCACGCCGATGGCCAGCAGCACGGCGTAGTTGACCAGGATCACCGCCACGCCGGAGTCGACCCCACCGAGGACCAGGCCCAGGAGCCCCACGCCCAGGGCCCGCACCAGGAGGCCGGCGCTGCGGGCCACGCGCGCCTCACCGCGCAGCGGTCGGGGGCCGCCGGTCATCAGGGACAGGCTGACCCCCGCCAGCAGCGCGAAGAGTGCGGAGGCGCGTCCGGAGAGCACCTCGGCCACCCACGTGGGGTCACCGGAGTCACTGCGGGTGGCCAGCAGGTGGGTGGCCATCATCCCCAGCAGGGCCAGGAACCGGGCCGCGTCGAGGCCGACCAGCCGCCCCTGCGCCCGCGCGCCCGTCGTGCCCACCGGGAGGGACGTCCGGGCTAGAAGCCGAGCCGGCGCTCGGGCTGGGCCTCACGCCGCACGACCTCGCCCTTGGCGTGGGCGCTGTCGCGCAGCGAGGCCTGGAAGGCGACCATCCGCTCGCGCAGCCCGGGGTCGGAGGCGGCCAGGATCCGGACGGCCAGCAGGCCGGCGTTGCGGGCGTTGCCGACCGCGACCGTGGCGACCGGGACGCCGGCGGGCATCTGGACGATCGAGAGCAGCGAGTCCATGCCGTCGAGGTACTTCAGCGAGACCGGCACCCCGATGACCGGCAGCGGCGTGACGGCGGCGAGCATGCCCGGCAGGTGGGCTGCTCCCCCGGCGCCGGCGATGATGACCGACAGTCCCCGCTCGGCGGCCTGCTCGCCGTAGGCCAGCATCTCGTGGGGCATCCGGTGCGCCGAGACGACGTCGGCCTCGATCTCCACGTCGAACTCCCGGCACGCCTCGGCCGCGGCCTGCATGACCGGCCAGTCCGAGTCGGACCCCATGACGATGCCGACCCGGGCGCCGCTCCCCGTGCCGGTGACCTGCTCGCTCATCTCACTCGCTCTCGTTGCCGAGGTCACCGCGGAACCAGGCCGCGGCGTGCCGCGCCCGCTCCAGGCAGTCCTCGAGGTCGTCGCCGTAGGCGTTGACGTGGCCGACCTTGCGGCCCGGACGCATCTGCTTGCCGTAGAGGTGGACCCGCAGGTGAGGATCGCGGGCCAGGGCGTGCGGGTAGCCGTCGTAGAGCCGCCCCACCTCGGGGTCGGGCCCGCCGAGGATGTTGACCATGACCGTCCATCGCTCGCGCGGGGCGGGCGAGCCCAGCGGCAGGTCCATGACGGCGCGCAGGTGGTTCTCGAACTGGGAGGTGACCGCACCGTCCTGCGTCCAGTGGCCGGTGTTGTGCGGGCGCATCGCCAACTCGTTGACCAGGATGCGCCCGTCGGTGGTCTCGAAGAGCTCGACGGCCAGGATGCCGGTCACGCCCAGCTCGCCGGCCAGGCGCAGGGCGATCTCCTGCGCGCGGCCCGCGAGCTCCTCGGAGAGGTCGGGCGCCGGTGCGACGACCTCGTGGCAGATCCCGTCGAGCTGGGTGGAGGCGACGACGGGGTACGCCGCGGCCTGGCCGCTCGGCGAGCGCGCGACGAGTGCGGAGAGCTCGCGCCGGAAGTCGACGAGCTCCTCGGCGAGCACCTGGACACACGCCGCCTCGGCCGCCGAGAAGGCCTCCGCGCAGTCGGCCGCCTCGCGCACGACCCACACGCCCTTGCCGTCGTAGCCGCCGCGGGTGGTCTTCAGGACGCAGGGGAACCCGAAGGCGACCACCTCGTCGACGTCTGCCACGACGGCGTTGCGCGGGCAGGGCACGTCCAGCTCGGCCAGGCGGCGGCGCATCACGGCCTTGTCCTGGGCGTGGACGAGCGCGTCGGGGCCGGGACGGACGGCCACGCCGTCGGCCTCCAGGGCGTGCAGGTGCTCGGTCGGCACGTGCTCGTGGTCGAAGGTCACGACCGGACAGCCGTCGGTGACCCGACGCAGCGTCGGCAGGTCGCGGTAGTCGCCGACGAGCTGGTCGACGACGACCTGGGCGGCGGAGACGCCCTCGGCCTCGGCGAGCAGGCGCAACGGCAGGCCGAGCGCGATGGCCGGCTGGGCCATCATCCGGGCGAGCTGACCGCCCCCGATGACGGCGAGGGTGGGCGCGTGGGACTCAGGCACCGGGTCAGCCTAGGGCCGCTCCCGTGGTGGTGGCGTCGCGGGGTCAGGCGGCCGGCGAGGACTTCTCGAAGCGCAGGCCCTTGCCACGGATCGTGGTGATCAGGTGCGGGTGGCGCGAGTCGTCGCCCAGCTTGCGTCGGACCCAGCCGAGGTGGACGTCGATGGTCTTCGAGGAGGTCCAGAACGACGTGTGCCACACGTCGCGCATCAGCTCCTCGCGGGTGACGATGTCCCCGGCGCGGCTGATGAGGGCGTGAACGAGGTCGAACTCCTTGCGGGAGAGCGTGATCTCCTCTCCTGCGCGCCAGGCGCGGCGGGTGGTGGGATCGATGCTGATTTCCTGGACCTTGATCACCCGCACATCGTAAAAAGCAAAATGATTCCCCGGTAGGGGTTTGGCCCGACATGACAGTGACCTCTTCCTGCCAAGAGTCGGCCCCTAGGCCGCCTCCGTGGCCCTCCGCGGGCAGCATCGGGCCAGGTGGGACGGGGATCAGGGCCCGTCGGCCGCGTGGGGATGTCGGGATTGACGCGATCGCATGACTCGACTTGACAGACTCATCTGTCAGTTCCGTCCCCATCCCCCCGGGCGGTCCAGACCTCCGGTCGTCCGAGGCGTCAGTGCCGACGTACGGCGACGGGCTCGACGATCCCGAAGCCGCGGACCGGCCGCGCGGCCATCCGCCGGGTCTCGAACTGGTCGGCCGGCAGCCGTGCCGCGGTGCCGGAGTCGATGATGATGCGGTTGCGGCGCGCGACGTTGGTCAGCCGCGCGGCCATGTTGACCGGCGGGCCGAAGACGTCCCCGAGCCGCATGACGACCGAGCCGCTGGCCAGGCCGACGCGCACGTCCGGCATCCGCGGGTCGCGACCGATGACCTGGATGATCCCCTCGGCGGTGTCGTAGGCGCGGACGGTGTCGTCGTTCACGAAGAGCACCGAGTCGCCGATGCTCTTGATCACCCGCCCCCGCTGGCTGGCAACGACGTCGGCACAGCGCATCTCGAAGAGCTCGACGAGGTCGCCGATGCGGTCCTCGGTGAGGGTGTTGGACAGGGCGGTGAACCCGACGATGTCGGCGAAGCCCACGGTGAGGTCGGTGACGTGCAGGTCCTCGTCGTCCTGGTCGGCCAGGGCCTCGATCCGGCCCGCCGCCGCGGCGAGGTGACGGCGCCAGGCGTAGATCAGCAGCTCCTCGAAGGGCCGCGAGAACTGCTCGACCAGCGCCACGGCCGTGTCGATGCGTGTGCGTCCGGAGCCCTCCGCCGTCATCTCCTCGACCCGCTGGGTCAGCGAGGAGATCTCCCAGTCGGCCAGGCGCGCCATCGTCTGGCCCAGCGCCCGGGTGAGGTTGACGGCCAGGTCCATGTCGAGCAGGCCGGCCTCCATGACCCCGGCGAGCAGTCGCATCGCATCGGCGTCGGCGGCCAGGAACGCGGGGGTGTCGTCGGGGTACTCCGGGAACCCCAGCGCCCGCCAGAGCCGGCGCGCCTGCTCGCCGGTGACGCCGGCGGCGTCGGCGAGCTCCGGGGCGGTCAGCTCGGGCAGCCCACCCAGGATCGCCTGCTCGAGGTCGCCGGGCTGGGGGCCGGTCACGGGGCCGGTCACGGGGCCGGTCACGGGGCCGCTCGTGGGAGCACCCCCCGAGCCGGGCTCGGGGTCAGGCGCCCTCGTCATGACGACCACCCCGGGAGTGCAGAGCGTGCAGCAGGTCGTTGAGCCGGGCCTGGGCCTCGCGCACCCGCGGGATGTCGGGGAGCGCGACCGCGCCGTCCGGGCTCGCGTCACCGATCACGAGGGTGCCGCACCCCAGGAGACGGTCGCTGAGGTGCCGCTCGACCTGCACGTCGCTGATGCGGGACAGGGGGATGTCGTGGCCGCGGCGGGTCAGCACGCCGGTCCGCGTGATGATGCGGCGGTCGGTGATCGTGTAGTGCCCCACCAGCCAGGTCAGCAGCGGCCACACGAACAGCCACAGCACTCCCAGCGCGACCGCGCCCCAGACGATCCACGCCAGCAGCCGCTGGTCGCCGTCGACGCGGGTCTCCACGAACGTCCCCACCGCGAGCAGCAGCACGAGCGCGAGGACCGGCAGCAGCAGCGCCTTGGGGTGGGTGCGCGTGGAGACGACGACCCGCTCCCCCTCGCTCAGCAGCGTGCGTGAGATGGCCACGTCCCGATCATGTCACCTCCGGCCGTCGGCGCGCCCTCAGGCGGGTCGGACGTGGACGACGTCGCCCGCTCCCACGGGCACCTCGGGCCCGGCGGCCGGGGCCACGACCAGGCGGCCGTGCTCGTCGATCGAGGTGGCCCGCCCGACCAGTCGGCTGCCGTCAGGGAGGGAGACCTCGACGTCGCGCCCGACGGTGCCGCAGACCCGGGTGTAGGACTCGCGCAGCCGTGCGACGGATCCGTCCTCGACGCCGGCCTGCCAGGCGCCGTAGGACTCCAGCAGGGTGTCGACCAGCGAGGCGAGCAGGACGGTGCGGTCGGGCACGGGGTGCCCGAGGCCCTCGGACTCGACCAGCAGGGAGGTCGCCGTGGGCACCGGGAGCTCCTCCGCGGCCACCAGCACGTTGAGGCCGATGCCCACCACGGCAGCCGGGCCCTCGGGGGTCTCGACGCGCTCCACGAGGATCCCGGCCACCTTGCGGTCACCGATGAGGACGTCGTTGGGCCACTTGAGGACGGCGCCGAAGCCCGCACCGGCCAGGGCCTTGGCCACGGCGTACCCCGTCAGCAGCGGCAACCACGGCCAGGTGGCCGACGGGACCTCGGGGCGCAGGAGCGTGGAGAAGGTGAGGGCGCTGCCCGCGGGGGTCTCCCACGTGCGGTCCAGGCGCCCGCGGCCGGCGGTCTGGTGCTCGGTGGCCACCACCAGGCCCTCGGGCGCCCCCTCGCGGGCCCGCTCGGCCAGGACGGCGTTGGTCGACGGCGTGTGCGGGAGCACCTCCACGCCCAGGGACGCGAGGCGGCCGGGGTCGAGGGGGTTGTCGACAGGTGGGCGCTGGTCCGAGGCGTCGGTCACGGGCACTAGATTGGCGTACGACGCACCGACGGACCAGAGGAGAGTCGCACCTGTGAGCGCAGCGCCGGACCAGAGCCCCGAGGCCGAGGGCCTCGACATCCACACCACGGCCGGCAAGCTGGCCGACCTGGACCGTCGCCTCGACGAGGCCGTGCACGCCGGGTCGGCCAAGGCCGTCGAGAAGCAGCACGCCAAGGGCCGCAAGACCGCCCGCGAGCGCATCGAGATGCTCTTCGACGAGGGCTCCTTCGTCGAGCTCGACGAGCTGGCCCGCCACCGCTCGACCGCCTTCGGCCTGGAGAAGACCCGCCCCTACGGCGACGGCGTCGTGACCGGCTACGGCACCATCGACGGCCGCCAGGTCTGCGTGTTCTCCCAGGACTTCACCGTCTTCGGCGGCTCGCTGGGCGAGGTCTACGGCGAGAAGATCGTCAAGGTCATGGACCTGGCCATCAAGACCGGCTGCCCGATCATCGGCATCAACGAGGGCGCCGGCGCCCGCATCCAGGAGGGTGTGGTCTCCCTCGGTCTCTACGGCGAGATCTTCCGCCGCAACGTGCACGCCTCGGGCGTGATCCCGCAGATCTCTATGATCATGGGCAACTGCGCCGGCGGGCACGTCTACTCCCCCGCCGTCACCGACTTCACCGTGATGGTCGACCAGACCTCGGCGATGTTCATCACCGGCCCCGACGTCATCAAGACCGTCACCGGCGAGGACGTCTCCATGGAGGAGCTCGGCGGCGCGCGGACCCACAACACCCGCTCCGGCAACGCGCACTACATGGGGTCCGACGAGGAGGACGCCATCGAGTACGTCAAGGCGCTGCTGTCCTACCTGCCCCAGAACAACCTCGACGAGCTCCCGACCTTCCCCGAGGACCCGGTCATGGAGATCACCGACGAGGACCGGGCGCTGGACACGATCATCCCCGACGGGGCCAACCAGCCCTACGACATGCACGACGTCATCGGCTCGATCGTCGACGACGGCGAGTTCCTCGAGGTCCAGGAGCTCTTCGCGCCCAACCTGATCATCGGCTACGGCCGGGTCGAGGGCTCGCCGGTCGGTGTCGTGGCCAACCAGCCGATGCAGTTCGCCGGGACCCTCGACATCGACGCCTCGGAGAAGGCCGCGCGCTTCGTGCGGTTCTGCGACGCCTTCAACATCCCGGTCCTGACCCTCGTCGACGTGCCCGGCTTCCTGCCCGGCACCGACCAGGAGTGGAACGGCATCATCCGACGCGGCGCCAAGCTGATCTACGCCTACTCCGAGGCCACCGTCCCGCTGGTCACCGTCATCACCCGCAAGGCCTACGGCGGCGCCTACGACGTGATGGGCTCCAAGCACCTCGGCGCCGACATCAACGTCGCCTGGCCCACCGCCCAGATCGCGGTCATGGGCGCGCAGGGCGCGGCCAACATCGTGCACCGCAAGACCCTGGCGGCGATCGAGGCCGAAGGCGGGGACGTCGAGGCCAAGCGGGCCGAGCTGATCGACGAGTACGAGACCACCCTGGCCAACCCCTACATCGCGGCCGAGCGCGGTTACATCGACGCCGTCATCCAGCCCCACGAGACCCGCGTCGAGGTCATCCGCGCGCTGCGCCTGCTGAAGACCAAGCGCGCGAGCCTGCCGGCCAAGAAGCACGGGAACATCCCGCTGTGAGCGAGGACCAGAAGCCGCTGCTGCGGGTGGTCAACCCCGACGCGACGCCGGAGGAGGTCGCCGCCGTCGTGGCGGTGCTCTCCGCCCTCGGCGGCGGTGCTCCCGCGCCGGCGCCGCCGCGCTCGCAGTGGGCCTCGCCGCACCGCCAGGTCCGGCGCACCCTGCCGCACGGGGCAGGTGCGTGGCGCGCAAGTGGCCTCCCTCACTGAGAGGTTCCACTAGCATTCGTCCACAGGAAGTCCTGAGGAGATCTTGAGCCTCCACAGGGCGCGGTCTTGAGGTCGACTCCCCAGACTCGTGGTGAGGCGCCGACAGGGCGCCAGCCATGGGAGAGACGAATGAGCGACGACACCCGGCTCGACAGCCGGCCGCAGACGTGGGCGCCCCCCGCGCCCTCCTCGGCCGTGCCCGACTACGTGCGCCGGTCCGACCCAGGGATGGAGGCCTACGCCGACGACTTCATGGACGGCCTGGACTCCATCCCGACCTACCGTCCCACCGTCGGCTGCATCATCCCCGCCTACAACGAGGCCGAGACGATCGCCGGCGTGCTGGACTCGCTGCTCCAGCAGACCCGGCTGCCCGACGTCATCCACCTGATCGTCAACAACACCTCCGACGAGTCGGTCGAGATCGCCAGCCACTACGCCGGTCCGCACACGCGGATGACCCCCAGCGGCGAGCAGCACACGACGATCTACGTCCACGACATCGGCAAGAACCCCGACAAGAAGGTCGGGGCGCTCAACTACGGCTACTCCCTGGTCGAGCACATGGACTACCTGCTCGGCGTCGACGGCGACACCACGCCCGAGCCGGACGCGATCCAGCACCTGGTCGACGAGATCGCCAGCGACGACCGGATCGGCGGCATCTCCGCGATCTACTCCATCGACGACAGCGCGCTGAACAGCTGGATGGAGAAGTTCCTGATCGCCGGGCAGCGCGCCCAGTTCTCGGCGTTCAACATGCAGAACCTCCTCAAGGGCCGCAACATGGCGGTGCTCGGCGGGCAGTTCTCCATCTTCTCCACGCAGGCGCTGCGCGACGTGATGCGCGACAGCCACCAGCGCACCCCCTGGGTGAGCGACTCCGAGGTCGAGGACTCGCTGCTGTCGCTGCAGATCAAGTCCGCGGGCTACCTCACCAAGATCTCCGCCCGGGCCCGCGCCCACGTGGGCGGCATGAACACCCTGCGCTCCCTGGACGCCCAGCAGGTGAAGTGGAACTTCGGCGCCATCGACCTGATGTGGCCCGGCCAGCGCGGCGACACCCGCGGGCAACCGTTCCACCCGAACCTGCGGCTGCGCTGGTTCGAGCACCTCTCGATGGTGCAGAACATGACCACCCGGTTCCTGTTCATGGTGCTGCTGGCGTGGTCGCTGCTCTTCGACGCCTTCGTGTTCAGCCCGCTGTGGCTGATCCCACCGCTGGCCGCGGTGTGGCTGAACTTCCGGGTGGCGCACTCGATGGAGTTCCGCAACAAGCGCGACTACCTCTTCGTGCTGCTGATCTTCCCGGCCGAGCTCTACATGTTCACGCGGATGGGGCACTTCGTCCGCGCGTGGTGGAAGTTCTTCACCAACCAGCAGTCCGACAACTGGGCCGCGCAGGCCAAGGCCGAGCGCGGCAAGGGTTCGGCCTGGATGTACCCCTTCGCCATCGCCGGCGCGATCTACGCCGTCCTGGTGGCCGGCTGGGAGTTCGGGCCGTGGAGCGTCGACCTCAAGTCCGACGTCCTCTACGTGGGGTGGCGCGTGCTCGGGGTGCTCACGATCCTGCAGACTGCCTGGATGATCATCAAGGCCAGCAAGCGCTACAAGGGGTACAAGGCATGAGTCACCGCTCCGCGCGCGGCCGGTCGGCCGCGCGGACCGTCGCGCTCGCCCTCGCGGCCTCGCTCACGCTGAACGGCTGCGGGCTGCTCGACAACGGCGGCAGCGAGCCCACGCCCGCGGAGACCGAGCCGGCGCTCGAGCGGGTCTACGACTCCCAGTTCACCCGCGACGGCACCTTCCAGAGCCACATCTCGGTCGACGGGGCCGAGGACATCGACTTCGTCTACACGCTCTACCCGACCAAGTCCACGCCGCGCACCAACGAGTGGTACCCCCGCGGCAAGAAGTTCTTCTCCTTCACCTTCCAGGCCTACGACCTCGCCCAGGACCTGCGCGACCCCTTCCGCACCAAGCGCAAGGTCTACCTGTCGAAGATCAAGGTCACCTCGCGGACCATCACGAGCGGGGGCGGCAAGACCCAGCGCCCCTACCAGCTCAACGCGGTCGCCAAGAACATCACCTTCGACCCCGAGCCTCTCTCGACGAAGTACGGCATGCTCATCACCTCGCCCAAGGGCGCCTTCGAGCTGCGCAACCAGGCCATCAAGCCGACCTCGCTCGACACCCGGGGCATCGACCTGATGTTCACCGCCACCGTGTGGATCCAGACCGAGGCCGGTGGCTCGGAGTACATCCAGCGCGAGGTCGAGCAGACGGTCCCGATCGCGATCTTCGAGTCCGAGGAGAAGACCGAGGTCGCCGAGATCCCGGTGAACGCCAACTGACCCGTCAGGGTCGGCGCGGCAGGGTCAGAGCGACTCGGCCAGCCGATAGCCCACGCCGCGCACGGTCTCGATGAACCTGGGGTTCGTGGAGTCGTCGCCGATCTTGCGGCGCAGGTTGGCCACGTGCACCTCGACCGAGCGCTTGTCGGCCTCGTTGACGAAGTACGACGTGACGTACTGCTGACCGCGCATCGTCAGGACCAGGTCGGCCTTCGAGCGCACCCGGCGGCCGGTGCTGAGCAGTGAGGCCAGCAGGTCGAACTCCGTGCGGGTCAGGTCGACCGACCCGCCGTCGACGGTCACGATCCGCGTCTCGTTGTTGAGCGCCAGGCCGTTGAACCGGATCCACGCGCCGTCGGGCGCGGGACCTCCGGGCCCGGCGGCCACGGGCGGCACCGGTTGACCGGGCACGGCCTGGAGGTAGGTCTGCTGGGCCGGCTGCTGCACGGGCGCCGGCTGCTGCTGGACCGTTACCGGCTGCTGCTGGACGGGCGGCGGCTGGACCGGCGGCTGCTGCTGGACGGGCGGCTGGTAGGCCGGCGGCGCCGGCTCGGCCGGCCGGGCGGCGTGGGCGCCACCGCGCGGGGCGTCGTCGGCGAACTCCCGCGCCGCCTTGGTGGCCCAGGACTCCTCCTCCGGGGGCGCGGGCGAGGCGGCAGCGGCGCCGCCGACGTCCGAGCGTCCGCGGGGACGTCGCAGCATCGAGTCCGCACGGGCACGCAGCTCGCGCGGGCGGAAGGGCTTGACGAGGTAGTCGTCGGCGCCGGCCTCGAAGCCGGTCACGACGTCGATCTCGTCACCGAGGGCGGTGATGAAGATCAGGTAGGTGTTGCTGAACTCGCGCAGCCGCTTGGCGACGGCGAAGCCGTCCATGCCGGGCATGTTGACGTCGAGCGTGGTGATCAGCGGGTTGTGCCGGCGGACGGCGTCGACCCCCTCGAGGCCGTCCTCGGCCAGGACGGTGCGGAAGCCGGACTGGCTCAGCACGAGGTCGATGAGGTCCCTGACGTCGGGGTCGTCCTCGATGATGACGGCGGTCCAGTCGGCACCTTCCATGCGCGGGAGCCTATAGCAGGCATAGGATCACCATCCGGCGGCACGGGCAAGTTCGACCGCCATGTCGAGGTAGACCTCCCCCGCGGGCGGCCCCTGGTTGCAGGTCCCGTCGGACTCGGCGGGCGGTTTGACCCACAGGTAGGCGTCCAGGCCGGTGCCGTCGGCGACGTACCCCGGCAGCTTGCCCAGGGCCCGACCGTCGGGGTTGCACCAGACCTCGGTGGCGCCGTTGCCGTTGCGACCCCGATCGGTGATCCAGTGGGTGCCACCCAGCGCCGCGCTGAGCCGCTCGGCGAAGACGAGCTCGTCGGCGTCGGTCTGGTAGTTGGAGACGTTGGTGCTGAAGCCGCGCACCCGGTCGATACCGACGTCGCGAAGCATCTGGGCCATCGGCCGCACCGCGACCCAGTCGGAGTGGCCGGCGTCGACGTACGTCGTGACCCCCGCGGTCGCCAGGACGTCGACGGCCTCCCCCAGCAGGCGCACCCGCTGGTCGACCACATCGCACTCCGGAGCCGAGGCCAGCGCGTCGGGTTCCACCACCACCGCGGCCGTCGCATCGGCGGCCGCGAGGGCGTCGGCCACCTCCTGGACCCACGGACGGTAGGACTCCTCCTCCATCCCGCCGGCGGAGAACCCGCCGGAGCAGTCGCGACCCGGGATGCCGTAGAGCACGAACAGCGGCACCTCGTCCCGCTCCTCGGTGGTGGCGACCAGGTCGGCGACGTACTCCCCGACGGTGCCGCGGGGGAACTGCTCGGGGGTGAGCCAGATCCCCGACGGCACCGCCGCCATCCGCATGAGCAGGTCGGCGTCGTCGGCCCGCCCGTCGGCGCGCAGCTGGTCGGCCGCCCGGCGCGTCCGGTTGAGGGGGTCGACGTACTGGGCGCGCTCGGCGAAGACGTTGCGGGCCTGGGGATCAGCCTCCTCGAAGGGGCCCCACTCCTGCCCGCGGGCGAGGAGCACCCCGACGACGACCAGCGCCACCGCGACCCCTGCTGCCAGGAGGACCTTCACGATCCCGTGCTCCCCACGACCCACGAGCGCCATGCTCCCATCATGCCGCTGCCTCATGCCGCTGCCGGGAGGCCGGTACGGTCCGTGCCGTGCCGACCTTCGTGCTCGCCTCCGCCTCGCCCGCCCGCCTCGCCACGCTGCGCAGCGCCGGCCTCGACCCGGTCGTCGTCGTGTCCGGCGTCGACGAGTCCGTGCTGGACGGGTTGCCGCCCGCCGAGCTGGCCGTCGGGCTGGCCGAGCTCAAGTGCCGCGCCGTCCTGGAGCGGGACGAGGTGCCCGAAGGCGCCCTGGTCCTGGGGTGCGACTCGGTGCTCGAGCTGGACGGTCAGGCCCTGGGCAAGCCCGGCTCCCCCGAGGAGGCGACCCGGCGCTGGACCGCGATGCGCGGGCGCAGCGGGGTGCTGCGCACCGGTCACTGCCTGCGCGACACCGCCAGCGGAGCGGAGCGGTCGGTCACCGCGTCCACCACCGTCCACTTCGCCAGCCCCAGCGACGAGGAGGTCGCGGCGTACGTCGACCGCGGCGAGCCGCTGCACGTCGCCGGCGCCTTCACCGTCGACGGGCTCGGTGGCGCCTTCGTGCGTGGCATCGAGGGGGACCACCACAACGTCGTGGGCGTCAGTCTCCCGGTGCTGCGGGAGATGGTCGGGGAGCTCGGTCACCGGTGGACCGATCTCTGGGCTCCGCGCGCTTGAACACCCACATCCGGAACAGCGCGAAGCGGGTCAGGAAGCCCAGGAAGAGCCCCACCACGTTGGCCGCGACGTTGTCCGCGACCGCGGAATCGAGCATCAGCACGTTGCGGCTGCCCCACAGGCAGATCACCGGGATGACCAGGCTGGCGGTGCTGATCGCGAAGAACAACGGCGCCCCGCCGAGGAAGCCGGTGGCCTCACGGTGGCGGAAGGCCCAGACCCGGCTGAGCTGGTAGGTCAGCAGCATCGAGATGCTGTTGGCGATCAGGAACGCAGTGACCGGGTAGCCGTTGAGCCACGCACCGGCACCGCCCGGCTCCCAGTGCACGAGCCAGTTGAACAGCCCTGCGGCGACCAGGGACGCCACCGTCCCGATCACCGCGGAGCGGCTGAACTCGCGACGGATGCTCACCGGGCCATCCTGGCCCAGGGCTCACTCGACCGGCAGACCCAGTCCACGAGCGATCAGCATCCGCTGGACCTCCGAGGTGCCCTCGCCGACCTCGAGCACCTTGGCGTCCCGGTAGAAGCGGGCGACGGGGTACTCCTCCATGAAGCCGTAGCCGCCGAAGACCTGGGTGGCGATGCGGGTGGCGGTCACCGCCGACTCGGTGGAGTAGAGCTTGGCGACCGCGGCCGCCTGCTTGAACTCCTGGTACGGCGCACCCGCGTCCTTCAGCGCCGCGGCCCGGTAGGTCAGCATCCGCGACGCGTGGAGCATGACCTCGAGGTCGGCGATCTGGAACGCCACGCCCTGCTTGCGACCGATCGGGCCCCCGAAGGTCTGGCGCTCACCGGCGTACTCGACGGCCATGTCCAGGCAGGCCTGGATGCAGCCGACCGACAGCGCCGAGATGGCGACCCGGCCGTCGTCGAGGGTCGCGAGGAACTGCGCGTAGCCGCGGCCCTGCTGCCCGAGCAGGTGGTCGGCGGGGACGTGGCAGTCCTCGAAGGAGAGCGGGTGGGTGTCGGAGGCGTGCCAGCCGAGCTTGTCGTAGGCCTTCTCCGCGGTGAACCCGGGCGTGCCGGAGGGGACCATGATCGCGGAGATCTCGGGCCGGCCGTCCTCCCGCGTGCCGGTGCGCGCGGTGACCGTGACCAGCGAGGTGATCGAGGAGCCGGAGTTGGTGATGAACTGCTTGGCCCCGTTGACGACCCACTCGCCGTTGACGAGCTCGGCCTTGGTGCGGGTGGCACCGGCGTCGGAGCCGGCACCGGGCTCGGTGAGGCCGAACCCGGCCAGCTGCTCACCGGCCACGAGCGCGGGCAGCCACTGCTCCTTCTGGGCGTCGGTGCCGTAGGTCAGGATCGGGTTGATCCCCAGGCCGACGCCGGCCTGCAGGGTGATGCCCATCGACTGGTCGACGCGGCCGATCTCCTCGATCGCCACGCACAGGCTGGTGAAGTCGCCGTCCTCGCCCGCGCCGCCGAACTCCTCGGGCGCGGTGAGGCCGAACAGCCCGAGGGCGCCCATCTTCTGCACCACGTCCACCGGGAAGTGGTGCTCGCGGTCCCACTGGGCGGCGTGCGGCGCGATCTCGGCCTGCGCGAACTCACGGACGCTGCGTCGGAACTCCTCGTGCTCCCGGGAGAGCTCGAACGGGGTGCCGGTGGGGTGGGTGCCAGTCATGGCGGCGAGACTACCGCCGTTGGTTAGCGGTTGTTAACCACCAGGGGCGGGGTGCTGATGACGATCGGCTCGCCGAGCAGCCCCACCGTCACGGTGATCGAGCCGGTCTCGGTGTCCACGGCCACGTCAAGCGGCGGCGTCTGCGGCTCCGGCTCGGGCTCCGGCTCGGGCTCGGGCTGGGTCAGGAGGGCGAAGGCGGTCACCGCGGTGGCCGCGAGGCCGACGCCGATGCCGATCCGGCGTCGGTCGACCGGCTCAGCGGGGCGCTCGACGCCCGGCACCCAGCTGCGGCGCGGGCGGGCCCTGAGCCAGGAGGCGCCCTCGGCCCCGAGGGCCATGCCGGCCACCCGCGGGCGCAGCGACCCGTGCAGGGCCAGGATTTCCTCGACAGCGGGGGCGCAGTCGGAGCAGGCGGCGGCGTGGGCGCGCAGGGTGCGCTCCCGTGCGGCGTCGACGACGAGGTCCTCGGTGCGGTGGGCGGCCACCAGGGCGCACCCCGAGGCGGCCAGGTCGCGGGCGGCGGTCTCGGTGGTCCCGAGCCGGGAGGCCAGCGCGCTCAGCGGCTCGGCACCCGCGGCGCCGTGCACGAGCGCGGTGCGGCGCTCGGGGCTGAGCGTCTCGAAGGCCGGCTCCCAGTCGTCGCGGGGCGCAGGGACGACCGGGCCGGCCACCACGCCGGCCGCACCGCTCGCGCCCGCGGTCGACGGGCCGTCGAGCTGCAGCAGCCCGTCACGCAGCCGGGCGTCGAGCTCGAGGAGCTCTCCGACAGCGCGGGCGCAGGCGGGGCAGGTGTCGGCGTGGACGGCCAGGGCCTTGCGCTCGGGACGGGTCAGGCGCTCACCGGCGCTGTCGACCAGGCGCAGCACCAGCGAGCCGCACTCCTCGTCGTAGCCCGTGCCGATGCCGAGGACGACCTCGCGGCGGAACGCCAGCACCGTGGAGGCGACCAGCGCCTCGGTGTCCTCCACCGTCCGGCCGAGCCGCTCGGCGAGCTCGGCCACCGGCTCGCGGTCCACGACGCGCGCCCACAGGGCGGTACGACGCTGGGGGCTGAGGGCGGTCCAGGCGGCAGCCCACGGGTGGGTGGGGGTCGTCTCGCTCACACCCGGTTCAACGCGCGCACGCGTGCACGGTGATGGTGACCTGGTTCACGTCCAGACCAGTGGCGGCGAGTCGCCGCCGGGCGTCGGTGTCCGAACGTCGTACCTGTCCCGATCGGGTGCTCGGCGGGCGATACCCTGCGTCGCGGGCCACCCACGGCCCGCCCTCAGCCACCCCGCACCACGCCAGGCAGGAGTCCACGTGCCGGAGATCAAGCCACTGCAGAAGGTCCTCATCGCGAACCGAGGCGAGATCGCGGTCCGGGTCATCCGGGCCTGCAAGGACGCCGGCATCGGCAGCGTCGCGGTGTACGCCGAGCCCGACCGCGACGCCATCTTCGTGCGGATGGCCGACGAGGCCCACAGCCTGGGTGGCGCCACGCCGGCCGAGTCCTACCTCGACATCGAGAAGATCATCGCCGTGGCGCAGAAGTCCGGTGCGGACTCCGTGCACCCCGGCTACGGCTTCCTCGCCGAGAACGCCGACTTCGCCCAGGCCGTCATGGACGCCGGGCTCATCTGGATCGGTCCCCCGCCGGCCGCCATCGAGGCGCTGGGCGACAAGGCCAAGGCCAAGCACATCGCCGACCGCGCCAACGCCCCGCTCGCCCCGGGCACCAAGGACCCGGTCGCCGACGCCGACGAGGTCGTGGAGTTCGCCAAGGCCAACGGCCTGCCGGTCGCCATCAAGGCCGTCTTCGGCGGCGGTGGTCGCGGCCTCAAGGTCGCCCGCACCCTCGAGGAGATCCCCGACGCCTACGAGTCCGCGGTCCGCGAGGCCGTGACCGCGTTCGGCCGCGGCGAGTGCCTGGTCGAGAAGTTCCTCGACAAGCCGCGCCACGTCGAGACCCAGTGCCTGGCCGACCAGCACGGTAACGTCGTCGTGGTCTCCACCCGCGACTGCTCGCTGCAGCGCCGCAACCAGAAGCTGGTCGAGGAGGCGCCCGCGCCGTTCCTGACCGAGGAGCAGGTCACCGAGCTCTACGAGTCCTCCAAGCGCATCCTGAAGGAGGCCGGCTACTACGGCGCCGGCACCTGCGAGTTCCTCGTCGCCCAGGACGGCACGATCTCCTTCCTCGAGGTCAACACCCGCCTCCAGGTGGAGCACTGCGTCTCCGAGGAGGTCACCGGCATCGACCTGGTGCGCGAGATGTTCCGCGTCGCCGCCGGCGAGGAGCTCGGCTACGACGACCCGGAGATCCGTGGCCACTCCATCGAGTTCCGCATCAACGCCGAGGACGGCGGCCGCAACTTCATGCCGGCGCCCGGCACCCTCTCGGCGTGGACCCCGCCGCAGGGCCCCGGCGTCCGCGTCGACGGCGGCTACGAGAACGGCCAGACCGTCCCCGGCTCCTTCGACTCCCTCATCGCCAAGCTGATCGTCACCGGCAACAGCCGTACCCAGGCGATCGAGCGGTCGCGCCGCGCGCTCTCGGAGTTCGAGGTCGACGGCATGCCGACGGTCATCCCCTTCCACAGGGCGGTGCTCGAGGACCCGGCGTACGTCGGTGCCTCCAACCCCTCCGGCGAGGGCTCCTTCGACGTCTACACGCAGTGGATCGAGACCGAGTTCGACAACCAGATCCAGCCCTACTCCGGTGACGCCGCCGAGGCCGAGGAGGCCGGCGAGCGCCAGACCGTGGTGGTCGAGGTCGGCGGCAAGCGCCTCGAGGTCGTCATCCCCGCCGGGCTCGGCGGTCTGGCGGCCGGTCCGGCCGCCGGTGCCAAGAAGCCCAAGCGTGCCGCGGGCAAGAAGGCCGGCGCCGCCGCCTCCGGTGACGCCGTCACCTCGCCGATGCAGGGCACCGTGGTCAAGGTCGTCGCCGAGGAGGGCGCCACCGTCGCCGAGGGCGACACCGTGGTGGTCATCGAGGCCATGAAGATGGAGCAGCCCCTCAAGGCGCACAAGGCCGGCACCGTGACCGGCCTGACCGCCGAGGTCGGCGCCACCGTCACCAACGGCCAGGTCATCTGCGAGCTCAAGGACTGACAGCAGACCGTAGGTTGGGGGGCGTGACGTCGTTGCGCCCCCCGGCCCACCGGGTGCACCCCCGGGCCCGTCTGATGTGGCAGCTGGCCGCGGGCACCGAAGTGCTCGTCCTGGCCGTCGCCCTCGTCGCCACCGGCGTCGTGGCCGACCTCTACGACCTGCGCTGGTGGATGCCGGTCCTGCTGGCGACGTACGCCGTCGTGCGCGGCGTCGTCGTGCCGACCTGGCGCTTCCGGGTGCACCGGTGGGAGGTCACGCCGCAGGCGGCCTACACCCAGACCGGCTGGTGGGCCCGCGAGCGGCGCCTGGCCCCGATGAGCCGCATCCAGACCGTCGACTGGGACCAGGGGCCGCTGGAGCGGCTGCTGGGCCTGGCCAACGTCACCATCACCACCGCGTCGGCCGCCGGCGCGCTGAGCATCGGCGGGCTCGACCAGGCCACCGCCGAGTCCCTGGTCGCGGAGCTGACCGCCAAGGCCGAGGCCGCCGGCGGGGACGCCACGTGAGCGACTGGCAGCGCCTGGACCCGCGGATGCTGGTCGTCGAGCCGGTCTCCGAGCTGCGCCGCTTCCTGCCGGTCCTCCTCGGCGCGCTGCTGGCCGGCGGCTTCGCGCGCGGTGGCGGCTTGGGCTGGGAGCTGCTGGCCGTGGCCGTCCCGGTCGCGATCGGCGTCGCGCGCTACCTGACCACCCGCTACCGCATCCTCGACGGCCGCGTGGAGCTGCGCCGCGGCCTGCTGCAGCGCACGCTGCGCACCGCCCAGCTCGACCGGGTCCGCACCGTCGACGTGACCGCGAGCCTCGTGCACCGGGTCCTCGGCCTGGCCACGGTGCGCATCGGCACCGGGGCGGGCGCCGAGCAGGACCTCGAGCTCGACGGGCTGCGCGCCCCGCAGGCCCAGGAGCTGCGGGAGGCACTGCTGGCGCGCGTCGCGCACGAGGCCCACGCGCCCGACGGCGCCGAGGCGGCCGCCCCCCGGGCGGCCCCGACCGAGCGGCCGGTGCTGCGGCTGGACCCCGGCTGGGCGCGCTACGCCCCGTTCACGAGTGCCGGCGTGGTCGCCGCCGCGGCGCTGCTCGGTGTCGCCTCCCAGGCGCTGCCAGACTCGGCCTGGCGCCTGGACCGGCTGCCCGACCTCGCCCCCGCCGGGTGGGGCTGGCTGCTGCTGGTGGCGGTCGGGGTGCTCGGCGCCGCCGTGTCCAGCGCAGTGCTCGCGGTGCTCGGCTACCTCGTCGCCCACTGGGACCTCACCCTCACCCGCACCCCCACGCAGTGGCGGCTGACCCGCGGCCTCCTCACGACCCGTGAGACCTCCGTCGAGGACGCCCGCCTGGCGGGAGTCGTCGTGCGTGAGCCGCTCGGGCTGCGGCTGGCCGGCGCCGCCGAGCTGGGGGCGGTCGTCACCGGCCTGGGCCAGGGCGAGAAGGGCACGCTGACGCTGGTCCCTCCCGCCCCGCGGGCAGTGGTCGACGGCGTCGCCGGGGCCGTCCTGGGCGACGACCGACCGACCGACGCCCCGCTCACGGCCCCGCTGCGGACCCACGGGCCCGCCGCCGTACGCCGGAGACGACTGCGTGCGCTGGCGCCGGCCGTGGTCCTCGTGGCGCTGGCGGCCGCGTCGGTGGTCGCGGACCTGCTGACGCCGTGGTCGCTCGCGCTGACCCTGCTCGTGCTGCCGGCCGCCATCGCCCTCGGGGAGGACCGCGCCCGGTCGTTGGGGCACCTCGCGAGCGAGGGCTTCCTGGTCTCGCGCTCGGGCAGCCTGGCCCGGCACCGGGAGGTGCTGGGCGCCGAGCACGTCATCGGCTGGACCGTGCGCGACACCTGGTTCCAGCGCCGGTCGGGACTGGTGACCCTGGAGGCCACGACGGCCGGTGGCAGCCAACGGGTGCAGGTGCTCGACGTGCCGGAGCACGACGGCCTGGTGCTCGCGGCGGCCCTCACCCCGGACCTCCTGGCCGAGGTCGGATATCGGACGCCGCCGTCGCAGTGACGCCGGTCACCGAGACAGACGGTCCCCATCCGGCGCCCCCGTCGGTAGGTTCCCGACATGTTCTCCAAGGTGCTGGTGGCCAACCGGGGCGAGATCGCGGTCCGCGCGTTCCGCGCCGCCTACGAGCTCGGGGCGCGCACGGTCGCGGTGTTCCCGCACGAGGACCGCTGGTCCGAGCACCGGCTGAAGGCCGACGAGGCCTACGAGATCGGTGAGCGCGGCCACCCGGTCCGCGCCTACCTCGACCCCGAGGGCATCGTCGAGGTCGCGGTCCGCGCCGGTGCGGACGCGGTCTACCCGGGCTACGGCTTCCTGTCGGAGAACCCGGCGCTGGCCGAGGCGTGCGCGGCCGCGGGCATCACCTTCATCGGTCCCGGCTCGGAGGTCCTCGAGCTCACCGGCAACAAGGCACGCGCCATCGCGGCCGCCAAGGCCGCCGGTGTCCCGACGCTGAAGAGCGTCGAGCCCGACACCGACGTCGACGCCCTGGTGGCGGCGGCCGGGGCCAGCGAGATCCCCTACCCGCTCTTCGTGAAGGCCGTGGCCGGCGGCGGCGGGCGCGGCATGCGCCGCGTCGACTCCCCCGGCGCCCTGCGCGAGGCCGTCGAGACCTGCATGCGCGAGGCCGACGCCGCCTTCGGCGACCCGACGGTCTTCATCGAGCAGGCCGTGGTCGACCCGCGCCACATCGAGGTGCAGATCCTCTCCGACGGCACCGGTCCCGACGGCGTCATCCACCTCTTCGAGCGCGACTGCTCGGTGCAGCGCCGGCACCAGAAGGTCGTCGAGATCGCGCCCGCGCCCAACCTCGACCCCGAGCTGCGCGACCGGATCTGCGCCGACGCCGTCCGCTTCGCCCGCGAGATCGGCTACAAGAACGCCGGCACCGTGGAGTTCCTCCTCGACCCCGACGGCCACTACGTCTTCATCGAGATGAACCCCCGCATCCAGGTCGAGCACACCGTCACCGAGGAGGTGACCGACGTCGACCTGGTGCAGTCCCAGATGCGGATCGCCGCGGGCGAGACGCTCGCCGACCTCGGCCTCTCCCAGGACACCGTGCGGCTGCGCGGCGCCGCCCTGCAGTGCCGCATCACCACCGAGGACCCGGCCAACAACTTCCGCCCAGACACCGGCGTCATCACGACCTACCGCTCCCCCGGCGGCGGTGGCGTGCGCCTGGACGGCGGCACGGTCTACACCGGCGCCGAGGTCTCCGCGCACTTCGACTCGATGCTGGCCAAGCTGACCTGTCGCGGCCGCACCTTCGAGCAGGCCGTCGACAAGGCCCGCCGTGCGCTCGCGGAGTTCCGCATCCGCGGTGTCTCCACGAACATCCCCTTCGTCCAGGCGGTGCTCGACGACCCCGACTTCGCCGCCGGACGCGTCACCACCGCCTTCATCGAGACCCACCCCGAGCTGCTGCAGGCCCGCGGCAGCGGCGACCGCGGCACCAAGTTGCTGACCTACCTGGCCGAGGTGACGGTCAACCAGCCGCACGGCGCGGCCCCCGTCGAGCTGGACCCGACGACCAAGCTCCCGGCCATCGACCTCGACGCCGCCCCGCCGGCCGGCACCCGCCAGCTGCTGCGCGAGGTCGGCCCCGAGGAGTTCGCCCGGCGCCTGCGCGCCCAGGACCGGGTCGCGGTGACCGACACGACCTTCCGCGACGCGCACCAGTCGCTCCTCGCCACCCGGGTCCGCACGGCCGACCTGCTGGCCGTCGCGCCGCACGTCGCGCGCACCACCCCGGAGCTGTGGAGCCTGGAGTGCTGGGGCGGGGCGACGTACGACGTCGCGCTGCGCTTCCTGGCCGAGGACCCGTGGGAGCGGCTGGCCGCTCTGCGCGAGGCCGTGCCCAACGTGTGCCTGCAGATGCTGCTGCGCGGTCGCAACACCGTCGGCTACACGCCCTACCCCACCGCGGTCACCGACGCGTTCGTGCAGGAGGCGGTCGACACCGGCCTCGACGTCTTCCGGATCTTCGACGCCCTCAACGACGTCGAGCAGATGCGCCCGGCCATCGAGGCGGTCCGCTCCACCGGCAGCGCGCTGGCCGAGGTCGCGCTCTGCTACACCGGCGACCTCTCCGACCCCGGCGAGAGCCTCTACACCCTCGACTACTACCTGCGCCTGGCCGAGCGGATCGTCGACGCCGGCGCGCACGTGCTGGCGATCAAGGACATGGCCGGCCTGCTCCGCGCCCCCGCGGCCCGACGCCTCGTCACCGCGCTGCGCGAGCGCTTCGACCTGCCGGTGCACCTGCACACCCACGACACCACCGGCGGCCAGCTCGCCACCCTGACCGCGGCGATCGAGGCCGGGGTCGACGCCGTGGACGCCGCGACCTCCTCGATGGCCGGCACGACCAGCCAACCACCGCTCTCGGCGCTGGTCGCGGCCACCGACCACTCCGAGCGCGAGACCGGGCTGTCGCTCGCGGCGGTCAACGCGCTGGAGCCCTACTGGGAGGCCGTGCGCCGGGTCTACGCGCCCTTCGAGTCCGGGCTCACCGCCCCGACCGGTCGCGTCTACCGGCACGAGATCCCCGGTGGGCAGCTCTCCAACCTGCGCCAGCAGGCGATCGCCCTCGGCCTCGGCGAGCGCTTCGAGCAGGTCGAGGACATGTACGCCGCCGCCAACGACATCCTCGGCAACGTCCCGAAGGTGACCCCGAGCTCGAAGGTGATCGGCGACCTGGCGCTGGCGCTGGTCGGTCTGGGCGCCGACCCGGCCGAGTTCGCCGAGGACCCCAGCCGCTTCGACCTGCCCGACTCCGTCATCGGGTTCCTCAACGGCGAGCTCGGCGACCCGCCGGGCGGCTGGCCCGAGCCGTTCCGCAGCAAGGCGCTGGCCGGCCGCACCTGGAAGCAGCCCGCGGCCGAGCTCACCGCGGAGCAGTCGGCGGGCCTGGAGAGTGCCCGGCGGCGGACCTTGAACGAGCTGCTGTTCCCCGGCCCGACGCGGTCCTTCGCGGAGTCCCGCGAGACCTACGGCGACACCTCGGTGCTGTCCACGCTGGACTACCTCTACGGGCTGCGCAGCGGCGTCGAGCACGAGGTGACCCTGCAGGAGGGCAAGACCCTCATCCTGGGCCTGCAGTCGATCAGCGAGCCCGACGAGCGCGGCTTCCGCACCGTGATGGCCACCGTCAACGGCCAGATCCGCCCGGTCGCGGTCCGCGACACGAGCGTCTCGGCCGAGGTGGCGGCCGCGGAGAAGGCCGACCCGGGCACGCCCGGTCACGTGGCCGCGCCGTTCCAGGGCGTCGTGTCGGTCGTCGTCGAGGCCGGTCAGCAGGTCGAGGCCGGCGAGACCGTGGCGACGATCGAGGCGATGAAGATGGAGGCCGCGATCACCGCGCCGATGGCCGGCACCGTGCAGCGGGTGGCCCTCTCGGGCACCCAGGCGGTCGACGGCGGCGACCTCGTGGTGGTGCTCAGCCCCGCGTGAGGCCGCTCAGGTCGGCGTGACGATCACGTCGACCGCACTGAGCTCCACCGACGACGTGCACGCGTAGGCGTGCGGCACGTCGGCGGGCCAGTGCACGTGCGTGCCGGGGACCAGGTCGACCACCTGCTCCTCCCCGGCCGCCCCGTAGCTCAGCCGCCCCTCCCCCGACAGCACCACGAGCTGCTCGACCGCGCCGGCGGCGTGGGCGGGCGAGGAGCGCTCGGCCCCGGGTCGCACGCGGACGAGGTAGACCTCCGTGGTGCGGTCGGGCTCGGTCAGCAGGTGCAGGCGGACCGCGGTGAGGGCGTCGTCGCTCAGCGCGTCGGAGGCGCCCGCCTCCGCCACGAGGGCGACCAGCGGGACACCGAGCGGGCCGGCGACGGCGTACACGGTGTCGAGGGTGGGGTTGCGGCGCCCGCCCTCGAGCTCGGAGAGGGTGGCCTTCCCGATGCCGGCGGCGGCCGCGAGCGCGCTGAGCGACATGCCCCGCTCCTCGCGCAGCGCGCGGATGCGGGCTCCCGTGGACGCGCCTGGTCCGGCCACGCCGGCCTCCCCTACAGTCTGTTCCGTAAACGGAACGGTACTACCTCGCAGGAGCCACCATGCACGAACAGGGGACCCCGGTCAGCGCGGGGGTGGTCGCGGCCGTCGTCGGGTTCTCCTCCTCCTTCGTCGTCGTGCTCGCCGGGCTGACCGCCGTCGGCGCCACCCCGGACCAGGCGGCGTCTGGCCTGCTGGCGCTCTGCGTCGCCCAGGCCCTGGGGATGCTCTGGCTCGCGCTGCGGCACCGCACCCCGGTCTCGCTGGCCTGGTCCACCCCGGGCGCGGCGCTCCTGGTGACCACCGGCGCCGTCCAGGGCGGGTGGCCCGCCGCGGTCGGCGCGTTCGTGGCGACGGGCGTCCTGGTCGTGCTGACCGGGCTGGTGCCGAGGTTCGGCGACCTCGTGGCCGCGATCCCGCCGTCCCTGGCCCGGGCGATGCTGGCCGGCGTCCTGCTGCCGCTGTGCGTCGAGCCCGTCCTCGCGCTGGCCGACTCCCCGGCCATGGTCGCGCCGGTCGTGCTGACCTGGCTGGTGCTGCAGCGCCGGGCGGCCCGCTGGGCGGTGCCCGCCGCACTGGTCGTGGCGCTGGTCGTGGTGGTCGTGACCGCCGGGGACGCGGTGGCCGCCGGGGACCTGCTGCCCACGCTCGCTCTCACCGCGCCGACGTGGTCGTGGCAGGCGATGGTCGGGGTCACGCTGCCGTTGTACGTCGTCACCATGGCCTCCCAGAACGTCCCCGGCGTCGCGGTGATGGGCAGCTTCGGCTACCGCGTCCCGTAGCGGGAGTCGATGGGCGTCACCGGGCTCGGGACGCTGCTCGTCGCCCCGCTGGGCGGGCACGCGGTCAACCTGGCCGCGATCACCGCCGCGCTGACCGCGGGGCCGGCCGCCGGCCCCGACCGGGACCAGCGCTGGCGCGCCTCGGTCTCCGCGGCGCTCACCTACCTCGTGCTCGCCGCGGGCGCGGGCGCGCTGACGGCACTCGTGGCCGCGGCCCCGGACGGGGTCGTGCAATCGGCTGCCGGGCTGGCGCTGCTCGGCACGCTGGCGGCCTCCCTCTCCGACGCGCTCGCCGACCCGGCGGACCGGCTGGCCGCCATCGGCTGCCTGGTGGTCGCCGCCTCGGGCGTGAGCATCCTCGGCGTCGGCGCCGCGTTCTGGGCGCTGGTGGTGGGGCTGGTGCTGCGGCGGGTCAGCCCGTCCGCACCGTCACCCACGTCGAGCGCAGTCCCAGCCCGAAGCGGAACGCATCGCCGCTGAGCGTCACCTTGCCCTGCGAGCCCGTCAGCCGGATCGAGCGCACCCGGCCACCCCACTGGCCGTTGCCGTCGCGGGAGAGCACCTCGACCTTGCGCAGGTCGCCGAGGGCCGGCCACTGCGACTCGATCCGGTCGTCGGTCACGGTCACCGACCAGCCGTGGACCGGGTTGCCGTCGTGGCCGTCGTAGGGATCCTCCTGCGCGACGAGGTAGTCCCGCGAGCCGGCGGAGGTCCACCCCCCGCTGCTGGCGGAGAACTGCGTGAAGGCGGGCTGGCCGTCGACGACGCGGGCCTGGCCCTTGGTCTCGCGGATGGCGGCGTCGGAGGCGGGGTGCTCGGCGGAGGCACCGCCGTAGACCTGGCAGGAGGTCGTGTCGCAGACCTGGTAGTGACCGGCGCGCGGGTGGGCCCGCTCGTACGCCGCGTAGGTGCGCGCGGCCACCGCCTGGGCCTGGACCGCCGCGGGGCTCCAGGAGGCGGGCATCTCCAGGGGGACGACGCCGCGGAGGTAGTCCTCCAGCCGGAGCCGGTTGACGGTGTCGCGGGCCTGGCTGCCCTGCGAGGGTGCGGCGGCGCGGAGCTTGCCGCGGTAGGCCCGCTCGGTGCCGCCGGGGAGGACGAGGGTGATCGGCTTGTTCTTGGCGTAGAACTCCCCCTCGCCCTGCAGGACGAGGAGCTTGCGCCAACCGCCGGAGTCCTTGGCGCCCCGGGGCAGGTAGGCCACCTTCGCCCGACCCTTGCGGTCCTGGCGGACCCGCCAGGCCTGCACGTCCACCCCGTCGGGCTGCTCGGGCAGCACCGTGTGCTCGCCCGTCCCGAGGTCGGTCATGCGCAGCGTGCGCCGGGGTCGCACCACCAGGTCGTCGCTCGTGTCGGCGCTGACCAGCACGCTGATCCGACCCGCGGCGCGCCCGGCGTCGGTGCCCGGGTAGTAGAAGGACAGGATCTCGGCGGCGCTCAGGCCCTCGCGGGCCGCACCCTCCGCGCCGTGCTGCGACATGCCGTGGCCGTGGCCGTAGCCGCGGCCCTGGATGCGCAGCGTCGGCTCGCCCTGGACGTCCCACCGGTCGGAGGCCGCCGAGGCGGGCGCGGGGACCGCGACCAGGGCCGTGGCGACCGCCAGGACGAGGGCGCGGACGAGCATCGGTGGACTCCTGTGACGGCTGGTGCGGAGGGGGGCGAGGAGGCCGGTGTGACCACACCAGCACCCCATCGCACCATGCGTCACACGGAGCGGCAATGGCCTCGCGCGAACTACAGATCTGTAGTTCAGGGCACCTCGCGCAGCAGGGTGCTGGGCAGGCCCAGCCGGATGCGGAAGGTGTCGCCGCTGACGGTGCTGGAGCCCTCGCTGCCGGTCACCGTCACCCGCACGACCCGACCGCCGAAGGCCCCTCGCCCGTCGCGCTCGACGACCTCGATGCTCTCGTAGTCACCGACGGTGTCGAAGGCCGTCTCGAGGTCCGACACCGAGATCGTCCGGCTCCAGGTGAAGGGGTCCCACGGGTCCTCGCGCGCAGGCAGGTAGTCGAAGGGCCCGGCGACGCTGTAGCCGCCGTTGCTCGCGGAGAACTGCGCGAAGATCGGCTCGCCGCCCGTGACGAGCACCTTCTTCCGGGTCGCGCGGATGGCGTCGTCGGAGGCGGGGTGCTCCGCGGAGGCGCCGCCGTAGACCTGGCACCGGTCGGTGTCGCAGATCTCGTAGTGCGACGCCAGCGGCTCCCCCCGCTCGAAGGCCGCATAGGTGCGGGCCGCGACCGCCTGGGCCCGCACCGCGTCGGGGTCCCACAGCGCCGGCACCTCCTGGGGCACGACCCCGCGCAGGTAGTCCTCCAGGGAGACCCGGTTGACGGTATCCCGGTCGGTGCCGGAGTCGTCGGCCGAGGCCGAGCGCAGCCGTCCCCGGTAGTCGGTGCGGCCCTCGGGGGTCACCAGGGTGATCGGCCCCCTGCCGGAGAACTCCGCGTCCCCGCCGAACCGCTTGCTGGTGCGCCAGCCCCCGCCGCCGCGGCGCGCCTGCAGCACGCTGCGGCCCCGGCCGTCGGCGCGGACCCGCCACTGCTTCGCGCGACGGTCCAGCCGCTGGAGGGACCAGCGCTTCGTCGTACCGACCTTGGTGAGGGTGAGCCCGGAGCGGGCCAGCACCCGGGTGTCCCCGTCGTCGTCGGCGGAGACCAGGACGTCGACCGCACCGCCGACCTTCCCCAGCCGTGCGCCCGGGTAGTAGGTGCGGACGATCTCCTTCCACCCCACGCCCTGGCCGGCGGCGCGCTGGGCGCCGTACTGCGAGAGGCCGATGCCGTGCCCGAAACCGCGACCCTCGAGCTCCAGGGGGTCGGCCGCAGCGGCAGGCGCGGTCGGGGCCAGGAGCCCGAGGGTCAGCGTGACGGTGAAGGCGAGGGTCCGAGTTCCCATGCCCCTATGACATCACCCGCCATAGGTTGGTTGCGACTGAGCGTTGAAGGTGCCCATCGTGACCTTCTTGGCCGCGTTCACGATCGGGTCGTCGATCGAGAAGACCTCCAGGCCGCGCGTGATGTCGCTGGAGTAGATGTAGCCGTTGTACCAGTAGACCGACCAGGCGCCGCCGAGCTCGAGGCTCGTCGTCGAGATGGGGCCGCGGTCCCAGTAGGCGAACTCGGTCGGGTTCGCGGAGTCGGTGAAGTCGAAGACCGAGAAGCCGCCCTGGTACCACGCCTGGACCATGATGTCCTTGTCCTTGACCGGGATCAGCGAGCCGTTGTGTGCCACGCAGTTCTCGGTGAGGGCCTGGATGCGCGAGATCTTGTAGTAGCTCTGGAACTCCAGCTGCCCGTCGACGATGTCGTAGATCCCGTTCGCACCCTTGGTGGGGCCGAAGCCGGGGTGGCAGGTCGGCAGCGAGCCGCCGCCGAGCTCGTCGGTGAACAGCACCTTGGTGCCGGCGTTGTTGAAGGTGGCGGAGTGCCAGAAGGCGAAGTTCAGGTCGTCGGTCACGACCTCGGTCACCTTCGGCTTCTTGCGCTTGCTGATGTCGAGCAGGATGCCGTCGCCCATGCACGCGCCGGCCGCGATGTCCTTGCTGGGGTAGGCGGTGATGTCGTGGCAGCCGCTGGTCGAGCTCGAGGTCAGCAGCGGGATCGGACCGCCCGGGTTGCCGCCGTCGGGGAAGAGGACCGGGGTGGCCGCGAGCTTCGCGCGCGCCGGCTTCTTCACCGGGATCTTCACGACCGAGATCTTGTCGTGCGGCGGCTGGCAGTCGGGGTAGTCCGCGCTCGGCGAGTACGACGACACGTAGACGAACAGGGACTTGCCGTTCTTCGTCGGGGCCAGCGTGTGGGTGTGGGAGCCGCAGTCGGTCTCCACGGCCGCGACGTACTTGGGCTTGCGGGGGTTGGAGACGTCGAAGACCCGCAGGCCCTCCCAGGCCGACTTCTCGGTCGCCGACAGAGCGGTGCTCGAGCACGAGTCGTCGCTACGGCTGGCGTCCACGCTCATCACCAGGATGTTCTTGTGGACCGACAGGTCGCCCTGCCCGCCGGGGCAGAACACCTGCGCGACACGCTTGGGCTTGGTCGGCTTCTTGATGTCGAAGACCTGGAAGCCGCTGTAGTTGCCGTCGTAGAGCCAGCGGCCCCTGAACGCCATGTCGGTGCCGTAGGCACCCTCCTCGGCGAAGCTGCCCTCCAGCGGGAGGTGCGCGACCAGCTCGACGTTGTCGGACTTGTCGACCTCGTCCTCGCTGGTCAGCGGCAGCGGCTCCTGCGCCAGGGCGTCGGCGAGGCCCGCCGTGATGTCCGCGAGGGCCGACCCGGGCAGCTGGCAGCCGAGGGCGAAGTTGTCGCCGGCATCGACGAGGGCGGCGTACTCCTCGGCGGTGCAGGCTCGGACCCCGGGGTCGGCCTCGGCGGAGACGTTGACCGCCGTCATGCCGAGGCCCGCCGCGAGGGTCACGGCCAGGCCGGCGAAGGAGAGTCGGGCGCGCGTGGAGGGGAGGGAGCGGTGGCTCATGGCCGTGCAACCGTCGAACCGGGCCGGAGGTTACGGGTCGGACGCGAACGTCGCGTGGTGCAATGGAAACGTCATGCGCCTGTCATCCACGCCACGCCGTCTGGCGTCCGCCTTCTTCGCCGGGTCCGTGCTCCTCGCGCTGCCCGCGTGCACCGGGTCCGAGCCCTCGGCCGCACCCGACCCGGCGGCGAGCCCGACCTCGCAGGTCCGCGAGCTGGTGCCGGGGGCACCCGGGGAGCCGGTCGCCACCGCGTCCGGGCCGATCGACGTCGAGGTCCCGGGCTGGAGCCACGCCGACCTGGCCTTCGTGCAGATGATGATCCCGCACCACCGTCAGGCGCTGGAGATGGCGGCGCTGGCCCCCGAGCGGGCCTCGTCGGCCGAGGTGCTAGCGCTGGCGCGCCGCATCGACGCGGCGCAGGCGCCGGAGATCTGGCTGATGAGCCAGTGGCTGGCGGCCGAGGGGCTCGACGTGCCCGAGACCGGCGACGACCCCTCGGAGTGGGACCACGCCGCCCACGGCCACGCCGGGATGGCCGGGCTGCTGACGCCGGAGGAGATGGCCGCGCTCATCCGGGCGGAGGGCACGGAGTTCGACCGGCTCTTCCTTGAGGGGATGATCCGCCACCACGACGGGGCCGTGCAGATGGCGACCGAGGGGATGCCGGAGTCGACGAACGCGCGCGTCCTGGAGCTGATGGAGGAGGTCGCGACCGGCCAGCTCGCCGAGATCGCCCGCATGGAGCGGCTGCTCGACCAGCTGGGCTAGGGCATCACGGCGAGGGCCGGTCCATCACCGCGGTGTCGGTGTCGATGAGCGACGGCGGCCCGACCGCGATCGCCTCCTCGGCGTCGGGCACCGAGGATCGAGCGTCCGCGAGCACGTCGGCCGGGACGCGCTCCTCCAGCCACCGTCGGGCGTACGTCGCGGCCGGGTGGATGGCCACGGTGGCCAGCACGATGATGCCGGCGATCACCATCCATCCCCACGCGCTCCACGTGATCGCGAGGAAGGTGTACGCCGCCGGCGCCCAGACCCGCCCCAGGGTGCCGCTGAACTCGGCCGCGCCCTGGTACCTGCCTCGCTGCCGCGGGTCCATCAGATCGGCCTCGAAGGTCCAGCTCGCCGCCGACAGCTTCAGCTCGGCGCCGGTCAGGGTCACGTGCCCGAGCCAGATCAGCAGGATCGTCACCCAGCCGACCGTCTCGTGCGTCGCCATCGTGATGACGCAGGACACCACGATGAAGACGGACGACAGTCGCATCGCCCTCAGCGCCGTCGGCACGTCGGCCACTCCGCGTGCCGCGGCCATCGGCAGCACGATGCACATGACGGTGTTCGTGGCCAGCAGCAGCGCCACCAGCCATCGCGGGGCATCGGTCTCGCTGACCACCCACAGCGGGATCACCATGTGCAGCAGGACCTGGTTGGTCCAGGAGACGCCGAGCAGGAAGGTGGTGGCCATCCAGCCCGGGTTGCGCAGCGGACCGGGCCCGGGGACCTTGGCCTTGCGCTCCTCGGGGGTCTTGGAGTCGTGGGAGGCGTCGGGCAGCCGGGTGATCGCGGCGGCGTTGACGAGGAAGACCGACGCGGTGAACCACGGCAGCCCCTGCAGGAGCAGGTCGCCCGGCACCGCGAGGGCGAGCAGACCCACCGCGGCGCCGATGGTGAAGCCGGCGTTGAGCGCGGAGTACATGTAGGCACGCGACTGCACCCGCTCGCCCGGGGGGAGCACGTCGATCGTGTAGGCCCCGTGCGCCGCGCCCCCGAGCACACCGATGACCTCCATCGCGACCGCCATCGCGACGTAGGTCGAGAAGCCCTCGATGAAGGGCCACAGCGCGAACATCGACGCCTGTCCCACGGCGCTGACCGCCCACATCCGGCGCGGTCCGAACCGGTCCACGAGCTTGCCCATCGGCAGCGCGGCCAGGAACGCCGCGACCCCCGCGATGGTCAGCCCCAGCCCCACCTCAACCGGTCGCAGTCCGACGACGACGGTGAAGAACACCGCCGAGCCGGCGAGGAACGCGCCGTCGCCGAGGGCGAAGAGGAGCGACTGTCGAGCCAGCCTCCCGGCCAGTGGCGAGGGCGGGCGGGCGTGGCGGAGCAGAGCGGTGAACATCGCCGCGGATTCTGTCCCTCCGGACCGACATCTGTCGCATCCATTACGTAGGGTCAGCAGCCATGCACCGCCTCTACACGACCAGCGTCGCCTCGGTCTTCCCGCACTACGTCGCGAAGGTCGAGCGCAAGGGCCGGACCCGGGAGGAGCTGGACGCCGTGGTGACCTGGCTGACCGGCCTCTCCCCCGCGCAGGTGCAGCAGCACCTCGACGCCGGCACGACCTTCGAGGACTTCTTCGACGCCGTCGAGCTCAACCCCGACGTCTCCCTCATCACCGGGTCCGTGTGCGGGGTGAAGGTCCAGGAGGTCGAGGACCCGCTGATGCGCCGCATCCGCTACCTCGACAAGCTCGTCGACGAGCTGGCCAAGGGTCGCCCGCTGGAGAAGGTGCTCCGCTCCTCCTGACGCCGTCCACCCGACCGCGGCGTTTCACACCCTCCACCACGGGACAGGTATCGCTCATGTGGAACCCCATCCGCCGGCGCCGTGAGCGGCGCGAGGCCCACCTGCTCGAGCGGCAGGCGTTCCGGGCTGCGAAGCGCCTGGCGCGCGAGGACCTGATGGTCCTCGGCGAGGACGTCGCCGGCCTGGCACTGCCGCCCGAGGCCTCCCAGGAGGTCCGCGAGCACCACCGGTTCGCCCTGGAGGGCTACGACCGGGCGCGCGGGATGCTCGACGCCGCGGACAGCACCGACGACGTCGACCGCCTCGACGAGGTGCTCCAGCTGGCGCGCTGGGAGCTCGCCGCGGTCCGGGCCCTGGAGGCCGGCGAGCCGTTGCCCCCGCGACGCGGACCGTGCTTCTTCAACCCCCAGCACGGGCCCGCGGTGGCCCGTCTCGACTGGGCTCCCCCGCACGGCAGCAGTCGCAGGGTGGAGGTGTGCCGGGGGTGCGAGCTGCGCGTCGAGACCGGTGCTGACCCCGCCCATCGCGAGGTGCGGGTCGGGGACCGCTACGTCCCGTGGTGGCAGGCACCGTCGGCCGCCCACTTCACGAGCATGCCGCTCGCGGAGTCCGTCGAGCACGGCCCGCTGGTCACCGCAGCGCTCACCGAGGCCCGCATCCACGCCTCGTTGGCCGGCATCTCGATCACGGTCAGGGGCTGACCGCCCCAGCCCGGCTCAGACCCGGCCCGGACACGGCTCAGACCCGGTGCAGCCTCCGGGCCGCCTCGGCGATCGACCCGCTCATCGACGGGTAGACCGTGAACGCCTGGGCCAGCTGGTCGGCGGTCAGTGACTCCGCCACCGCGATCGAGACGGGGTGGATCAGCTCGGAGGCCCGCGGCCCCACGACGACTCCGCCGACGACGATGCCGGTGCCGGGACGGATGAAGAGCTTCACGAAGCCGTCGCGGACGCCCTGCATCTTGGCCCGCGGGTTGCCCGACAGCGGCAGCATGACGACCTCGGCCTGGATCTCCCCGGAGTCGACGGCCTGCTGCGACCAGCCCACCGTCGCGATCTCCGGGGCGGTGAAGACGTTGGAGGAGACCTTCTTCAGGTCCAGCGGGTGCACGGTGTCGCCGAGCAGGTGCCACATCGCGATCCGGCCCTGCATCGCGGCCACCGAGGCGAGCATCAGCACGCCCGTGCAGTCGCCGGCGGCGTACACGCCCCGCGCCGAGGTGCGCGAGACCCGGTCGACCCAGACGAACCCGCCGTCCTTGAGCTGGACGCCGGCCTCCTCCAGGCCCATGTCGGCGGTGTTGGGGACCGACCCGAGCGCCAGGATGCAGTGCGAGGCCTGCACCTCGCGGCCGTCGGTCAGGGCCACGGTGACGACGTCCCCGTCGCGGGTCACCGACTCCATGCGCGACTTCGACAGCACGTTCATGCCGCGGCGTTTGGAGACCTCCTCGAGCACGAGCGAGGCGTCGGCGTCCTCCCCGGGCAGCACCCGGTCACGGGAGGAGACGAGGGTGACGGGGATGCCGAGCGCCTGGTACGCCGAGGCGAACTCGGCCCCGGTGACGCCCGACCCCACGACGACCAGCGACTCGGGCCGCTCGTCGAGGTCGTAGACCTGCTCCCACGTCAGGATGCGCTCGCCGTCGGGCTGGGCGCTGGGCAGCGTGCGGGGCGCGGCACCGGTCGCGACGAGGACGGCGTCGGCCTCCAGCGTCGTCTCCGAACCGTCGGCGGCCGTGGCCACCACGCGGCCGGGGCCGTCGAGACGGCCCCGCCCCTGGACGACCTGCACGCCGTCGCGGTCGATGCGGCGGGCGATGTCGCGGGACTGGTCGGCCGCCAGCGCCTTCACGCGGGTGTTGACCCGCGCGAGGTCGACGGCGATGCCGGACGCGGCGTCACCCTCCTTGTCGCGCATGGTGATCCCGAGCTCGCCGGCCTCGGCGACCTCGGTCATCACCTCGGCGGTGGCGATGAGGGTCTTGCTGGGCACGCAGTCGGTCAGCACCGCCGAGCCACCGAGGCCGTCGGTGTCGACGATGGTCACCTCGGCGCCCAGCTGGGCGGCGACATGGGCTGCTTCGTAGCCGCCGGGGCCTCCCCCGACGATGACGACGCGGTCGGTCATGCGGCTCCCCTCCGGGTCAGCTGGTGGTCGATGTGGCTCAGAAGTTGATCATGTGGCCGGTGATGCCGTGCACCGCTTCCTTCACGGCCTCCGACAGCGTCGGGTGGGCGAAGACGTTGCGCGCGACCTCGTCGGCGGTGAGGTCCCACTTCTGCGCCAGCGTCAGCACCGGCAGCTGCTCGGTGACGTCGGGGCCGATCATGGCCGCGCCGATGATCTCGTTGTGCTCGGCGTCGGCGATCACCTTCACGAACCCGATGGCCTCGCCGAGGCCCTGGGCCTTGCCGTTGGCCGAGAACGGGAAGGTCGCGGTCTTGACGTCGTAGCCCTTCTCCTTGGCCTGCGCCTCGGAGTAGCCGAAGGAGCCGATCTGCGGCTGGCAGTAGGTGGCGCGCGGGACGAAGTCGTACTCGACCGGCATGGTCTCGGCGCCGGCGAGGGTCTCGGCGGCCACGATGCCCATCGCCTCGGCGACGTGGGCCAGCATGAGCTTCCCGGTGACGTCGCCGATCGCGTAGACGTGCTCGACGTTGGTGCGGCAGAACTCGTCGATCTCGATGGCACCGCGATCGGAGACCGCGACTCCGGCGGCCTCGAGCCCGTAGCCGTCCAGGCGGGGCGCGAAGCCGAAGGCGGCGAGGAACTTGTCGGCCTCGAGCACCTGGCTCTCGCCGCCGTCGGCGGGGCTGACGGTGACCTTGACGCCCGAGCCGGTGTCCTCGACCTTCTCCACCTTCGTGGAGGTCATGATCTTCACGCCGAGCTTCTTGTAGTGCTTGGCGAGCTCCTTGGACACGTCCGCGTCCTCGGTGGGGACGATGCGGTCGAGGAACTCCACGATCGTGACGTCGACGCCGAAGTTCTTCATCACGTAGGCGAACTCGACACCGATCGCACCGGAGCCGCCGATGATCATCGAGGAGGGCAGGTCGGAGTCGAGGATCTGCTCCTCGTAGGTCACGACGTTCTCGCTCAGCTCCAGGCCGGGCAGCAGCCGGACCTTCGCGCCGGTGGCGATGATCAGGTCGTCGCAGGTGTAGGAGGTGGTCCCACCGTCCTTGTCCTTGACGTCGATCGAGGTCGGGCCGGTGAGGGTGCCCCAGCCGTCGATCTCGGTGATCTTGTTCTTCTTCATCAGGAAGTGGACGCCCTTGACGATCCCCTCGCTGACCTTGCGGCTGCGCGCGTGGGTGGGGCCGAAGGACATCGTGGCGTCGCCCTCGATGCCGAACTTCGCCTTCTCGTGGGTGAGCGTGTGGGCGAGCTCGGCGTTCTTCAGCAGCGCCTTGGAGGGGATGCAGCCGACGTTGAGGCACACACCGCCCCAGTACTTCTCCTCCACGACGGCGACGGTCTTGCCGAGCTGCGCCGCGCGGATGGCGGCCACGTAGCCGCCGGGGCCTGCACCGAGAACGAGGACATCGAAGTGGGTCGTCACGAGGTCCACCCTAGTCCCGGACGCACGAGCGTTAGCCTTCGGTGTCGTGACGCTCTACGCCGCCTACGGGACCAACCTCGATCCCGCCCGGATGAGCGAGCGCTGCCCGCACTCGCCGCTGCGCACGACGGGCTGGCTGGAGGGCTGGCGACTGACGTTCGGTGGTGAGGAGCACGGGTGGGACGGCGCCCTGCCGACCATCGTCCAGGACGCCTTCGAGCAGGTCTTCGTGGCGATCTACGACGTGACCCGTGAGGACGAGACGGCCCTGGACGGCTGGGAGTCCGCCGACAGCGGGCTCTACCGCAAGACCAAGGTGCGGGTCTCCACGCTGACCGGTGAGGTCGTGGCCTGGGCCTACGTCCTCGACGCCTACGAGGGCGGGCTGCCCTCCGCCCTGCACCTGGGTGTGCTGGCCGACGCCGCCGAGGCCGCCGACGCGCCCGACGACTACGTCGCCGCCCTGCGACGGCGCCCCTGCCGCTCGACGGGTCTGTGAGTCGGTCCCTCCACGGGACCGGAGGGCGTATCCTCACCGCTCGTGACTGACGAGCCGACGCCCTACACCCGCGCCGACGACGCTGCCGCCCGCCTCGCGGAGCTGACGGGGGTCGAGCGCCACGACGTCGCGCTGGTCCTCGGGTCCGGCTGGCTCCCGGCCGTGGACGCCTCGGTGCGCGCCGGCGACCGCCAGCTGCTGGTCTTCCTCTCCCGCACCCACTACTACGAGGGCAAGGGCGTGGAGGCCGTCGTGCACGGCGTGCGCACGGCCGCCGCCGCCGGTTGCCGGGCGATCGTGCTGACCAACGGCTGCGGTGGCCTCAAGGAGTCCTGGACCCCCGGCACCCCGGTCCTGATCAGCGACCACATCAACCTCACCGGCCGCTCCCCGATCGTGGGTGCCCGCTTCGTCGACCTCACCGACCTCTACTCCGCGCGGCTGCGCGCGATGTGCCGCGAGGTCGAGCCGTCCCTCGACGAGGGCGTCTACGTCCAGTTCCCCGGACCGCACTACGAGACGCCGGCCGAGGTCCGGATGGCCGGTGTCCTCGGTGGCCACCTGGTGGGCATGAGCACCACGCTCGAGGCCATCGCGGCCCGGGAGGCGGGCATGGAGGTGCTGGGCATCAGCCTGGTCACCAACCTGGCGGCCGGCATCAGCGACCAGCCGCTGGACCACTCCGAGGTGATCGAGGCCGGTCGCGCGGCCGCCTCGCGCATGGGCGACCTCCTCAGCCGCGTCGTCCCCCGGATCTGACAGGAGCCCACCGTGACCGCACCCTCCTCCCCGGACACACCCGCTGACGGTCCCGCCACCGGTCCCTCCACCGGTCCCTCCGCCGGTCCTGCCTCGAGCGGCGCCGAGACCCGCGAGCGGCTCCTGGTCGCGGCCACGCGGGCCTTCGCCGAGCACGGCGTCGCCAACGCCTCGCTGCTCGACATCACCCGCCAGGCCGGCCAGCGCAACCGGGGCGCGGTCCACTACCACTTCGGCTCGCGCGAGGGACTGCTCGCCGCGGTGCTCGAGCAGCACGCCGACTTCCTGGCCGAGCGCGAGCACCGCCTGCACCAGGCGGCGCTGGAGCGCCCCGCCGACGACCTCCCCGCGGCCCTGGAGGCGCTGGTGCGACCGGCGACCGAGCTCTCGGAGACCGGGTGGAGCGGCCGCTGCTACCTGGTGGTCGTCGCCGACCTGATCGCCGACGAGCAGCACGACAAGGACGCCGACGTCCGGGCCGCGCTCGAGCGCACCGGCGGCGTCCCTGTCTACGAGCTCATCTCCGCGCGGATGCCCGAGATGCCCGAGGAGGTCCGGGCCGAGCGCCTGGCACTGTTGACCTCCTTCGTCCTGCGGGCCATCGGCGATCGTGCCCGGGCCGAGGAGCGCGGCTCGACGCAGCGCCTGGGGCTGGACACCGAGACCTTCGTGCGCAACCTCGTCTTCATGGCCACCGGCATGCTCCGCGCCGACCTGCCCCGGACCTGACGTAGCCCCGTGCCCAGGATCACCGGCGGGTCGCTCGCCGAGCACCGCGCACAGATCCACCAGCGCGTCTTCGCCGCCTTCGCCGACCTGCTGGCCGAGCGCAGCTTCGACGCGATCACGATGGCGCAGATCGCGGCCGGCGCCGAGGTCGGCCGCACCACGATCTACCACCACTTCCCCGACAAGGAATCGGTGGTGGTCGCCTTCGCCACCCATGAGACCTCGCGCTACCTCCAGCGTCTCGAGGAGGTTCTGGCCCAGGCCCCCGACCCGGCCGCGCGGCTGCGCGCCTACGTGCACCACCACCTGGCGTCCGGCGAGGAGTTCCACCTCGGCCTGGGCCCACGGCTGTACGGCGTGCTCCCGGCCGAGTCGCGCGAGGCCATCCGCGAGCACGTCGTCGCGGTCGAGGAGGTGCTGCGCGAGGTGCTGGACGACGGCCAGCGCGCCGGTCTCTTCACCGTCGACGACCTCGACGCGACGCTCGCGCTCATCCACGCCTGCCTCGCTCCCCGGGGACTCGCCCCGGAGAGCGTGGCGACGTTCGTGCTGCGAGCGGTCAGCGCACCTTGAAGCGGACCCGGTCCTTGGACCGGTCGTGGTCCTCGTCGCCCTCGTAGGTGGCGATGGCCACGAGCTTGCCCTCGCTGGCCCGGTCCAGCCGCACCTTCACCTTGCCGCCCGAGCGCAGCGTGGCCCGATGGGTCTCGACCCGGCCGGACTGGCGGACCTTCAGCACCACCCGGCCCGAGGCCGGCGCGCCGTCCGCGGTGACGAGGATGCGCATCGCGCCGCGTCCACCGGCGGCCGGCTTCTTCAGGACCCGGAGCATGGTCGTGGTCGTCACGGGTCCGGCATCCCTCCCGGGCAGGGGGGTGACGGTGTCCTGGCTGGTGTTGGAGTGCGTGTGGGCCTGCCAGGTGAAGACGGAGACCGTGCCCTCCGGCGCCCCGTCGGGCAGGGACAGGGTGCTGCTGAACGCCCCGTCGAGGATCCGTCCGGGGGTCACCCAGTCCACGGCCAGGAACTGCTCGGTGTTCTCCCGCTCCGAGACGTCCGGGAGCACGTCGCCCTCGGCGATGCCGACGTAGACGCCGCTGTCGCCGGGGCAGCTCTCCGCGCGGAAGCCGGTGCCGAGGATCCGGTAGCTGTCGCCGCTCGTGGTGTCGAGGCGGGACACCGCGACCGACGGCGAGGCCGGGGCCGGCTCGCACGTCTCCGGCTCGGGCTCTGGCTCGGGCTCCGGCTCGGGCTCGGGTGACGGGACGTGCACCGCGGTGGCGGTGAGCGGCGCCGGTGCCTTGGCGTCCTGGGCCGGGTCCTCGCTGGTGGCCCGGAAGTGGTCGCGCGACTCCTCGGTCACCTGGTCGAGGAAGGCCGCGGGGAAGCTCCTGCCCACCCCGGCCCAGTCCGGGGTGGCGCCGAGGGTGGCGACCCCGTCGGAGACGGACCAGTCCTCGCCGGTCACCGAGAACGTCGCGACGACCACCCGGGTCGGCGTCGTGCTCGTGCCGGGCAGGATCGGGAGCACGGCCGACAGGGGGCTGGGGGTCTCGCCGGACACCACGGCCGTGACCTGCCCGGCGCCGGTCTCGTCCACCTGGAGCCGCGGCTCGGCGAGCGTGAGGGAGTACTGCGTCGAGATGCCGAGGAACGGGTCTGGCACCGATCCGGTGACCGAGCCGGCGTACGACACCGTGGTGACGCCGGTGGCCTCGTCGTGGCTGCCCCGGCCGTCGGGGAACGTGACGACCCCGTCGGACTCCGTCGCACCTCCGGAGAGGCTGCGGTCGAAGACGTCGGTGAACTCCTGGGAGACCGCCCAGTCCAGGGTCAGCGGCGCCGCGGGCTCGGGCTCGGGCACGACGTCGGTGGGTGTGGCCTGGGCGACGAAGGCCGCCGGACGCTTCTTCTCGTCCGAGCCCGAGCCGGTGGCGTAGAAGTGGGCGCGGACACCGGAGGTGATCTGGTGCAGGAAGGGGACGGCCCAGGCGCGGCCGTCGATCGGGGTCCCCTCGTCCATGCCGAGCTCGGCGGCGTCGTCGCTGCCCGGCTCGACGACACCCGCCCAGTCGGGGGTCGCCGACAGCGAGGCGAGCGCACCGTCCGGTGACCAGTCGGACGAGCCGGCGTCGAAGCCGAACAGCACGACCCTCGCGGGCTGGGTCTTCTGCGCCTCCTCGCCCTGCGCGGCGATGTTGGCGGCCGAGACCAGCGCCGTCATCTCCCCGCGCCCGGAGCCGTCGACGTGCAGCACCGGCTCGGCGATGCGGACGTGGTAGAACTCCTGGCCCAGCTGGAAGGCACCTCTCACCGAGCCCTGGTAGGCCACCTCGGAGACGCCGGTGGCGGGGTCGTAGGTGCCGCTCCCCCCGGGGAAGGTGACCACACCGCCCGAGTCCTCGGTCGCGCCCCCGCCCAGCTCGTGGCTGCTGAGGTGGTCGTCGAACTGCTGGGACACCTCCCACCGCAGCACCGGGGCCGTCGCGGTGGTGTCACCGCTGCTCTCGTCGGCGACGGCGGGCGCCGCGAGGATGCCCGCGAGCACGACGGGCAGCGTGCCGAGGCAGCAGACCACCAGGCCCGCGAGCATCCTGCGCACGGCTCAGCGCACCGTGAGGGTCAGCCGGTCGGCCGACCGCGCGTAGGTGTCGGACGGCTTGAAGACCACGACGACCTTCCACTTCCCACGGGACAGCTTGGGCAGCGTGACGCTGGCCTTGCCACGGGTGACGGCCTTGGTCACCTTCTTGGTCTTGCCGCCCTTCTTCGCGGTCACGACGGCCTTGCCGGTGGCCTTGCCCGCGTCACCGGTGACCTTGGCCAGGAGCACGCCACGACGCTTCGTCGTCGGCTTCTTCTTGACCTTCACCGTGGTCGTCGAGGCGACGTCGGCGAGCCCGAGGGCCGCCCAGTCGATCGCGACCTCGGTCTCGGTGTCCTGGCTGGTGTTGGAGTGGGCGTGGGCCTGCCACGTGTAGACGCTGTAGTCGCGCTGAGCGTCCAGGTCCGCCGGGTCGGCGGTCAGGGTGACGTCGATGGTGCCGTCGGTCATCTGCGCGGCCGGCACCCAGGCGGCGGCCGCGAAGGCGTCCTGGTCCTCCTGCGAGTCGGTGTCCGGGAGGCCGCCGGCCGGCGCGAGGCCGACGTACACCCCGTCGTCACCGGGGTTGGTCTCGCCGGTGAAGCCGGAGCCGTCCACGTCGAGCACGAGGGCGTCGGGCGTGGCGGAGGAGGTGCTCACCGCGACCTGCGGCCCGGCGGCCTCGGCCGCGAACGCCGCCGGCTGCTTGGTCGCGTCGGAGCCGGAGCCGGAGGCGTAGAAGTGGGCACGCACGCCGGGCGTGAGCTGGGCCAGGAACTCCGGCGCGAACGACTGGCCGTCGACCGGCTGGGTGTCGGAGAGGCCCAGCGCCAGCGCGGCCGGGCTGCCGGTGGGCAGCACGCCGGCCCAGTCCGGCGTCGCCTGCAGCGTGGAGAGCCCGCTGGTCGGCGTCCAGGCCGCGTCGGCGAACGTCGTCACCAGGACCCGGGCGGGGTCGGTGGCCGCCGCCTCGCCCTGCTGGGAGGCGGCGTTGGCGGCGGAGACGACGGCGGTCAGCGACCCGCTGCCGTCCTCGGCGACCGAGACGACGGGGTCGGCCAGGGTGACCGAGTAGTACTCCGTGCCCATCATCGCGAAGGCGCCCTTCACCGAGCCGTCGTAGGTCAGGGTGCCCGCACCGGTCGCCGGGTCCAGGTCGGCGGCGACGAGGGGGAACGACACGACGCCGTCCTCGTCCTCGCTCGCGCCGTCGGACAGCGTGTGGGTGGACAGGTGGTCGTCGAAGCGGGGCGAGATCTCCCAGCTCAGGACGGGCGCGGCGGCGTCGGCGTGGGCCGGGGCGGCCAGCCCGACGACGGCGGCGGAGGCCGCGAGCGTCGGGACCAGGGCCGTGGCCAGGCTGACACCGAGGGCGGTGGCGCGGTTCATGGCGTGTTCCTCTTCTTGACGGGGACGAGCAGGACCGCGACCGAGAGCAGCAGCAGGCTGCCCCCGACCCACCACAGCGGGTCGGGACGGTCACGTGGGGTCGCCGTGGCCGGGGCGGGTGCCGGGGCCGAGGGGGGCGCGGCCGCCGCGGTCACCGTGGCGGTCACCGTCGCCGGGGGCGGGACGACGGTCGGCGGAGCCGGCGCCGCGGTGGTGCCGGGGCTGGTGGGGGCGGCGGTCGGCGTCGGTCCCACGACGTCGTCCTCGCCCGTCGACAGGGTCAGCGGCGCGGCGACCTTGAAGGCGTCGGTGGCGCCGCCGCTGGAGTACCAGAACGCGGCGGTGCCGAGCCGGTCCATGACGTCGACGAAGGACTGCGGGAAGGAGCCGGCGTGCTCGCCGTCGCGCTGCTGCGGGACGCCGCTCACCCGCACCCCGAGGTACGCCGGCCGCCAGCTGAGCCCGGCGTCGAGGCTGCCGTCGGTGAGCGCGTCCACCTCCACGTCGGGCAGGTCCGCGACCGTGACCCGCTCCGGGGCGACCGGCTCCCACACGTCCGGGTCCGCCTGCGAGGAGGCGTAGCCCGACACCTCGGCGGTGAGCGCCCCGGCACCGTCGGCGACCTCGAGCACGGGGTCGGCGAGGTGGAAGAAGCTCATCCCGGAGTAGTAGAGGACCGTCACCTCGCCCTCCCAGGCGATGGTGGCGGTGCCCTCGACGGGGTCGACCACACCGTCGCCACCCGAGACGGTGACGGTGTGGTTGCTGAAGGTGCCGGCCGTCGGGGACCCGAGCGGCTCTCCGGCGCTGGTGGTGCGCAGACCGGCCCAGGTGGCACGCCGCCAGGCGGTGCCGTCCCACTTCTCGACCCGGACCGCGCCGTCGCGGCTGCTCCAGTCGGCCCGGTCGATCGTGGTCCCGCCCCGGCCCGGGTCGGGGATGCGACCGGCGGAGAAGAAGTTGTAGGTGTCGGGGGCGAAGGCGCGGTTGCTCGACTCGTCGTTGAGGCCCCAGCGCAGGGTGACGTCCTCGAGCGCGGTGGTGGTGGGTGCGTCGGGCTCGGCCGGCTGGTCCTGGGCCGCGGCCGGCAGGGCGACACCCGCGGCGCCGACGGCGAGCAGCAGCGCGGCGAGGAGACGGCGGCTCATGCCCGCCTCCCGCGCACGAGCAGGGCCAGGCGCAGCAGGGCCAGCGCCAGCAGCGGCGCCCCGGCGACCACGAGCAGGACGGCGCCGGGGTCCCGGCCCGACTCCTGGCCGGACTCCTGGCCGGACGCGGCGACGCGCTCGACGGGGAGCGTGCCGGCCTGCTGCACCGCGAAGGACACCTCCGGCGCGTCCGTGCCCTCGCCCGCCCACAGGCGCAGCACGTGCGTGCCCGGGCCGAGGTCGACCGGGAGCGCGAGCACCCCGGCGAGCGTGCCGTCGGAGCCGGCGACGAAGGGGCCCGCTCCCGCGACCCCGTCGTCGAGGACCAGGGAGTACTGCCGGCCCGCGGTGAGGCCCACCGCCGAGAACGGCAGGACGTGGCCGGCCACCGCCGACTCGCGGTCGACCTCGAGCGCGGCCGCCGCCGAGCGGGTGCGTCGCCCGCGGGACGTCTCGCGCTCCTGGGTCGCCGGCTCGGTGACCTCCGCTCCGGCCACGGGCGTCGGCTCCCCCGTGGCGGTCGGGTCGTCGGCGTCGTACAGGTCGGAGACGGTGACGGGCGTGAAGGTCTCGTTGGTGGCGTTGCTGACGCCGTGCGCGCCGACGGTGATCACGCCGCAGGTGACCTCGCGGCAGTCGATGGTGCGCGACCCGCCGCTGCGGTCGAAGGCCTCGAAGACCGCCCCGGGGACGGTCAGGGTGGCCGACCAGGCGCCGGTCCGGGTCATCGTCGCCTGCGCGGAGGAGGAGGTGTCGGAGCCGGGGAAGGCGACGAACTGCTGGAAGCCCTGGTTGTCGCGCGACTCGCTGTCGGGGACGTAGAAGTAGTCCTCGCCGGTGCGCCCGCCCTGGCTGGGGCGCCAGCCGTCGCGAACGTGGCCGAAGAACACGTAGACGCCGCCGTGCCCGCCCTGCACGGCCTGGAACCCGCTGCCGCGCACGGTCAGCGTGGTGGCGTACGTCGGGTCCACGACCGCACCGCCGTCGGGGCCGGTGACGGTGACGCGTCCCTGCGCGTGCGCGGGGCCGGCCATCCCGACCGGCACGACCAGCCCGGCGAGCAGCAGGATCAGGACAGCAGCGCGTCGCACGACGCCTCCTCCCGGACCGGGACGACGACCAGCGCACCGTCGACGTCGACCACCCGCACGGGGTGCTGGTAGACCTCGCCGAGCAGCTCGGCGGTGAGCACCTCGTGGGGAGCCCCGTCGGCGCGGACCGCGCCGCGCGCGAGGACGCAGATGCGGTCGGCGTACGCCGCCGCCAGGCTCAGGTCGTGCAGCACGACCACCACGGCGCGACCGACGCGCGCGAGGTTGCGGGCGACCGACAGCACGGCCTCCTGGTGCCGGATGTCGAGGGCGGCCGTGGGCTCGTCGAGCAGCACCACCGCGGTGTCCTGCGCCAGCACGCGGGCCAGGTCGGTGCGGGCGCGCTCGCCACCGGAGAGCGTGGGGTATCTGCGCTCGGTCAGGTGCACGACGTCCGCGCGCTGCAGCGCCTCGTCGACGAGACGCTCGTCGTCGTCCTCGTGGCCGGTGCGCGCCCACGGGGCACGCCCCATCGCGACGACCTCGCGGACGAGGAACCCGAAGGCCAGCCGCCCCTGCTGCGGGAGCACGGCGCGGCGCCGGGCGAGGTCGAGGGAGCGCATGGACCGGACCTCGCGCTCGCCGAGCCGGACCGTCCCGGCGTCGAGGTCGAGGTCGCCGGCCAGGGCGGCCAGCAGCGTGGACTTGCCGGCGCCGTTGGGGCCGACGAGCGCGACCAGCTCGCCCCCGCGGACCTCGAGGTCGACGCCGTCGAGGACGGTGCTGCCGTCGAGGCGGACCGACACGCCCTCGGCGCGGAGCCGGGTGGCGCTCATGCCCAGGCCCCCGAGGTGCGGCGGGCGCGACGGATCAGCCAGAAGAAGAACGGGCCGCCCACCAGGCTGGTGAGCATGCCGATCGGCAGGTCGGCGTACGCCACGAGGGTGCGCGCGCCGAGGTCGGCCACGACCAGCAGCAGTGCCCCGCCGAGCGCGCTGGCCGGCACCAGCAGTCGGTGACCGGGGCCTGCGAGCAGCCGGACGAGGTGCGGGACGACCAGGCCGACGAAGGCGATGATCCCGCAGAAGGCGACGGCGGCGGCGGTCAGCAGGGCGACCACGACGATGGCGCCCATCCGCAGCCGCTCGACGTCGACACCGACGTGCCGGGCGGCGCGGTCGCCGAGCGCGAGCAGGTCCAGGCGGCGCGACATGGCCATGGCGGCCACCAGGCCGACGACCATGAAGGGTGCGGCGACGCCGACCTGCTCCCAGCGCGAGCCGTTGAGGCTGCCGAGCTGCCAGAACACGATCTCCTCGCGGGCCTGTTGGTCGCCCAGGAACAGCAGGAAGGCCAGTCCGGCGCTGGCGACCGCGTTGACCGCGATGCCGGTGAGCACCAGCGTGACCACCTCGGTGCGTCCGCCGTCGCGGGAGAGCAGGTAGACCAGGATCGTGGTGACCAGGCCGCCCACGAACGCGAAGAGCGCGACGGTCCAGGTCCCCACCAGGGCGAGGTCGAAGACGATGACGGTCGAGGCCGCCAGCGCGGCGCCGGCGGAGACGCCGACCACCCCGGGCTCGGCCAGCGGGTTGCCGAAGATCCCCTGCATGAGGGCCCCGGCGGTGGCCAGCGCGGCGCCGGCGACCGCGGCCATCACGACGCGGGGGAAGCGGACGGTCCACAGCGTGACGTCGCCCTGCGGGTGGCTCGGCATCGGGCCGAGGTCCAGGCCCAGGCGGTGCAGCAGCGAGCCGACCACCTCGGCCGGGGCCACGTCGAGCTGGCCGCGACCCGCGGCCACGACGACGGCGGTGAGCAGCGCGAGGGACAGCATGCCCAGCAGGCCCACCCGCCGCACCGACGTACGCCGCTGGGCGGCCGTGACGGGGACCGCGGTCACGACCCGGCTCCGGGGGCGTGGACCGCGACCGCGAGGGCGTTGAGCGTGGTGGCCGTCGTCGGCCCGAAGCCGAGGATCTCGGCGTCGGCCATGTCGACGAAGCGGCGCTTCTGCCCCGACGGGGTGCTGGCGAGCGCGGGCAGCCGCTCCAGCAGCCCGTCCACCCCGCCGGCGGACTCCAGCCCGTCGGTCATCATCAGGACCAGCTCGGGCTGGGCGGCCACGATGCCCTCGTCGGTGACCGGCTTCATCCCGTCCCAGCCGATCTCCTCGGCCACGTCGTAGAGGCCGACCGCGTCGATGAGGGAGTCGGCGCCGCTGCCCTCGCCGAAGAGGTAGTAGACGCCCGACTGGCCGCGGACATAGAGGAAGACCGTGCGCAGCCGCTGGGTCGGGTCGGCCGGGGCGACGGCCTCGATCTGCTCGGTGACGGCGGCGACCTCGGACTCGATGCGCTCGGCCAGCGTGCGGCCGCGCTCGGGCACGCCGAGGGCGTCGGCGACCTCCATCGTGAGCGAGGAGAGGTTGTCGAGGCCGCGGTGGGAGTCGGTGACGACGACGGGGATGCCGGCGTCGCGCATCTGGAGCACGACGTCCCAGGGGCCCAGGGAGGTGTCGGTGAGGATGACGGTCGGGTCGAGCGCGAGGATCGCCTCGGCGTTGAGGTCGTGGCCGTTCTGCGTGACCAGCGGCAGGTCGGCGGCCTCGGCGAACTGGGTGGAGGTGTCGCGCCCGACGACCTGGCCGCCCAGGCCGAGCTCGTGGACGGTGCGCGAGAGGGTGCCGTGGAGGTCGAGGGCCAGGATGCGGCTGGTGTCGGCGACCGTGACCTCGGTCCCTTGCGCGTCCTCGACCGTGACCGGCAGCTGCGGCTGGGGACCGGTCACCGGGTCGACGGGTGTCGGGGCCGTGACGGCGCTCGTCGGGCCCTCCCAGGAGCGCGGATCGGCCAGCACGTCGTCGCGCACGTCGGCGAGCGAGGGCGCCACCGTCGTGGTGGCGGACGAGGACGCGGTGCCGTCCGCGCCGGCCGCGCAGCCCGTGAGAACGGTGGTGAGCAGGAGGGCGCACACGGCGGCCAGGGCCGCGGGCAGGGGGGAACGCATGGGTACCGTCTCTCGATCCGGGCGCGGCCTGGCCACGCGAAGTTAGGTGAGGCTAACATCATCTAACCAAGGGTAGCCTTACCTGTCCAGACGTTTGTTGACACAGTGTCGACTTGTTGTCGACACTGTGTCGAGAACTCCGCCCGCACGGCCGTCCGTGCACGTCCCCACTCCCAGAGGACCCGATGACCACCACGCTGCTCGCCCTCTCCGCCGCCATGCGCGAGGGCTCCCGCGCCGAGCACGAGGCCGCCGAGGGCTCCTCGTTCATGAGCGAGCTGCTCGACGGCGGCATCGCACCCGAGGGCTACACCGCCTACCTCCTGCGGCTGCGCACGGTCTACGCCGCGATGGAGTCCGTCGGGCGCCAGCACCTCGACGACCCGTTCGTCGCCGCCGTGCACGACGTGGACCTCGAGCGCCTGGCGGCCATCGACGCCGACCTGGACCACTGGGCCCCCGACGGCCCGCGCGAGGTCGACTCCCCCGCCGCGGACGCCTACGCCGCCCGACTGCGCGCCTCCTCGGCCTGGGGCGGCCTCTTCGCCGCGCACCACTACACGCGCTACCTCGGCGACCTGTCCGGCGGCCAGGCCATCGGCCGCTGCCTGGACCGGGCCTTCGAGCTCGACGGCCGCGGCATCGCGTTCTACGACTTCGCAGCGATCGGCAAGCCCAAGCCCTACAAGGACGCCTACCGCGCGCGGCTCGACGCCCTCGGCACCTCCCCGGAGGAGACCGAGCGGGTCGTCGCCGAGGTCAAGGTCGCCTTCGGGCTCAACCAGGCACTGTTCGAGGAGCTGGGCCGCGACCTCCCCCGCTGGCGACGCGCCGCCTGAGCCCCGCCACGCACGACCGCATCATCCGGTCGTGGTTCCAGCGCAGCAGCGGTCGCGCCGGTAGCGACGCGACGGCCAGGAGCCCGCGCACCCGCACGTCCTGGGCGAAGTCCAGCCGTGTCCCCGGACCCTCCGGCGCGAGGTCGAACGACACCCGCCCCTCCAGGTCGCCCTCCACCGACACCTCCAGCCGCTCGGGCCGGTCCACCTCCTCGGTGAGCAGCAGCTCGAGGGTGTAGGGCAGCACCGAGCGGCACAGCACCAGCCCCCGCCCCTCACCGGCCACGGCCACCGCCACGACCTCGGGCCACCACTCCACGTAGTGCTCGACGTCCACCAGCACCTCGCGCACCCGCGCGGGTGGCGCGTCGACGTGCCAGCGGTCGCGGAAGGAGTACGCCGCGACGGGCTGCAGGATCGGCACGAGCACCATCCTGCGGCTACCGTCCGGTCCATGACGAGCCCCTCGGAGTCCGAGCTGACCGACCTCCTCGCCCGCGCCCGCGCCTGGGCCGCGGCCGACCCCGACGCCACGACGCGCGACGAGCTGGAGCGGATCGTCGCCGAGGTCGAGGCCGGCGGGGACCCGACCGACCTCGCCGACCGTTTCGACGGGACGCTGGAGTTCGGCACCGCCGGCCTGCGCGGCCGGCTCGGCGCCGGCCCCAACCGGATGAACCGGGTCGTCGTCCTCCGCGCCGCCGCCGGGCTCGCCGCCCACCTCGGCCCGGGCGGCGCCGTGGCGATCGGGTACGACGCGCGCCACCTCTCCGACACCTTCGCCGAGGACACCGCCGCCGTCATGCGCGGCGCCGGGCTCGACGTGTGGCTGCTGCCCCGCCCCCTCCCGACCCCCGTCCTCGCCTACGCCGTGCGCGAGCTCGGCTGCGTCGCCGGGGTCATGGTCACGGCCAGCCACAACCCGCCCGAGGACAACGGCTACAAGGTCTACCTCGGCGACGGCAGCCAGATCGTCTCGCCGGTCGACGCCGAGATCGCCGAGCGGATCGCCGAGGTCGGCGACCTCACCTCGGTCGCCCGCGGGTCGGACTGGCAGGTGCTGGGCGAGGACCTCCTCGACCGCTACCTCGACCGCATCGCCGGATTGGTCGCCGACGGGCCTCGTGACCTCGCCGTGGTCCACACCTCGCTGCACGGGGTCGGCGGCTCCCCCGTGGCGCAGGTGCTCGAGCGGGCCGGGTTCCCTGCGCCGTACGCCGTCGCGGAGCAGGCGCAGCCCGACCCCGACTTCCCGACCGTCGCCTTCCCCAACCCCGAGGAGGACGGCGCGATGGACCTCGCCCTGGCGCTCGCCGAGCAGCGTGGGGCCGACCTGGTCGTCGCCAACGACCCCGACGCCGACCGTTGCGCCGTGGGGGTCAGGGATGGTGAGGCGTTCCGGATGCTCACGGGCGACCAGACGGGAGTGCTCCTGGCCGAGCTGCTGCTGCGCCGCGGCGTGGACGGCACGTACGACCCCGACCACGTGAAGGACAAGGACGGCGTCTCCGCGCTGGTCCTGCTCTGCGAGCTCGCCGCCTCACTGAAGGCCGAGGGCCGTTCGTTGCTCGACCTGCTCGACGACCTCGCCCGGGAACACGGCCTGCACGCCACCGACCAGGTCTCCGTGCGCGTCTCGGACCTGACGCTGATCTCCGGCGCGATGGAGCGGCTGCGCAGCACTCCCCCGACCTCGCTCGGCGGCCTCGACGTCCTCGGTGTCGACGACCTCGCCGAGGGCTCCGACGACCTGCCGCCCACCGACGGCCTGCGCTTCCGCCTCGCCGACGGCGCCCGCGTCATCGTGCGCCCCAGCGGCACCGAGCCGAAGGTGAAGTGCTACCTCGAGGTCGTCGTCCCCGTCGAGGACGCCAGCGACAACCCGGACCAGACCGACGCCGTCGAGGCGGCCCGGATCTCCGCCGCCACCCGCCTGGACGCCCTCGGCTCCGACATCCGCGCCGCCGCGGGCCTCTGACGCTCCCTCACCGCCGGTCGAGGAGGCGCGCCAAGGACGTCCCATCCGCCGGTCGAGGAGGCGCTCAAGCGACGGCGCCCCCCGCTGGTTGAGGTGCGAGGAGCGCCAGCGACGTCCCCTGCCGGTCGAGGAGGCGCCGAGCGACGGCCCCCACCGCTGGTTGAGGTGCGAGGAGCGCCAGCGACGAAGCCTCGAAACCCCGTACGCCGACAAGCAACCTCATGCCGGCGCGACTGGAGGGCCTGTCGTGAACCCCTTTCACGGCAGGCCCTCCGGTCTGCTTCGACTCGGTGGTCGGGGTGGGTGGGCGCCTGGACGTTCGCGCTGCAGCAGGTCCTTCACTTATCGAAGGCTTGCTTGCGGTCGACTTCGATTTCGGTACTTGGTTGAGGTTCGCTCGACCCTTTCGGTCCGCTGAGGTGCTCGCTTGGGTTGCGCTTGATTCGCCCTCCACACATTCGATCCGGGGCCCCGCAACAGGGTTTCATTCGAACTGATGTTCTAGTAGTATCTGGTCATGGCACTCGGGCAGCAGGATCAGTCGGCTCAGGACTCCGCTCCTGTGCCGACCGGTGACCTGCTGACCGAGATTCGCGACCTCGACAAGGCTGCTGACCAGGCCGACCGGGACCGGTTCATCGCCATCGCCGAGTGGGCCGACCGCCACACCACCGGCCAGCTGCTCCCCGACCTCTACGGCACGTTCGGGCTGCCCGACGACGACGCCCACACCGAGGCCGAGAACGCCTGGGTGTCCCGGTTCGGGATGCCCGGCGCCGACACCATGCTCGAGCTCGCCGGC